>CAZXNN010000643.1:0-1918 GCA_964641915.1 uncultured Nitrospira sp.
TGTCTCCAATGTGGCATAGGTCACTGCCGGAGGCGCCTTCAGACTTTCCCAAGGTTGCGTCGCTTCAACTTGCCCCAGGTGAAGCCAAATACCTTCAGGAGCGAATCCTTTCTCGGGCCGCGGGCACTATGCTTGCCTTCCTTGCTGCATCGGAGCGCGCGCCAGGGGAGAGCGACTTTCCATGGGAATACGAGAGAGTTGGATCGATGCCCCTGGCCATTCGTTCTCAGATCGAACATGCGCGACGCTTCTCCGCTGTGTTTCATGGGGCTGCCCTCGTCTATAACCTTCTTGTCGCAAGGGCAATAGGCGAAGGAGAGTTGGTCGACGATTTCCGTATCAGGCTAGAGGCGTGGGCTGACGAAATGAAGGAGATGCGACCTTACCTGGTTACTTGGGATCTCACCGACTTCTGGCGCGAAGTCAGCCTTCGTAATAGCCGTATCGGCAGGCCAACCCGGACTTTCGTGAACCGCTGGATAGAGATCGCCACCTCGGGCAATACCCTAGGAAGCTCAGGCGTTTCCGACGAAGCCGGCCAACATGTGGCCAATCGAGAGCGGGCATTGAAAGGGACACAGTCGCGGCTGATGAACCAAAGAGCAATGGAGTTGTGGAATGGCGAGTCTGGAACCGGTCGGTTGGCGTACCGCTGGAATCGGGTCCTGTCCATCTTGAAGGACATACACGTGGGGCTTGGATATGCTTGAACCCCGTGACCGGTCATTGTGGCTCGACATGCTCCGCCCACCCGTGGGCCATTCTCTGGACTTCGCAGTCGGCACAACCTTCACGCTTGATCTTGTCGCACTCCTCAGCGCGCCACTTGCCTTTGCTCTGTTAGATCGAACAGATCGCGAGGGTCGGCTTGTGTCGGACCCGATTGCCCTCGTCGAGGCTCTTCGGAGGAACACGGAAAAGTTCCTGGTGTTCTGTCAGGCAGGAGAAATCGCCGTCCCACCCCCAGAGCGCAATCTGCTGACAATGCTAGAGGAGAATGTCATTGAGGCGGCGCCGAGATCCGGGGGCGTGTTCCACCCTAAGGTATGGGCGCTTCGATTCCTGTCGGAGGATGGTGACGTCCTCTACCGCCTCGTATGTGGAACGCGGAATCTCACGTTTGATCGATCGTGGGACACGGTTCTGTCGCTGGAAGGCCCTCTTCGTGATCGGAAGACCGGATTTGCAGCCAATCGACCGCTAGGTGAGTTCTTTGCTGCGCTGCCTGGTCTGGCCATCAACACCCTAAAGGCGGATGTTGCCGCCAAGATCGATCGGATTCAGGCTGAACTGCGACGGGTGGATTTCGAACTTCCTGAACCGTTCGACGCCTATGGCTTTGTTCCCATGGGACACGACGGACGGCGAGCATGGCCGTTCCGAACACGGATGGATCGACTTGTTATCTTGTCTCCTTTTGTGTCTGACGGACTTTTGTCCCGAATAGCAGAGGAGACGAATGAAGTCAGATTGATTAGCCGTGCCGATCAGCTCGCCGCCGTTGACCCGGATGTGCTAGCGCAGATGGCGCAGGTTGACGTGTTCGATGACGAGCAGTTCGACAGCGCAGAGGCCGAAACCGATGACGAGGCGACGGATGCTGAAACATCAGCATTAACCGGGCTGCACGCAAAGCTGTACGTTGCAGATGCGGGGTGGAAAGCCCTGGTGTGGACAGGCTCAGCCAACGCCACGGAGGCCGCGTTCGCGCAGAACGTCGAATTTCTTGTGGAATTGGAGGGGAAGAAGTCCAAGTGCGGCATTGATGCATTGCTTAAGCTAGCGCAGGGTGAGCCAGGTCTTGCTAGCTTCGTGAGGCCATGGATACCCTAGGACGACGAGGAGGGTCTGGACGAAGCGACGTAGGCGCTTGATGATCGACTTCGTGCACAGACTCGAGCCATTGCAGCCGCGGGTC
>CAZXNN010000644.1:0-1914 GCA_964641915.1 uncultured Nitrospira sp.
GGCACGGTCAATCCGACCGATCTGACATTGACCGGCATGACCCGGGACGGAACGTTCCTCGTAGAGAAGGGGGAGATCGTGTCTGCCGTGAAAAACTTCCGGTTTCATGAGAGTCCCCTGCGGGCGTTCCAACACGTAGAGTCTTGGACGGCACCGATGGAAGCGGTAACCTCTGAAACGGGAAAGATGCTTGTGCCCGCTGTGGTCCTTCCGGAGTTTCATTTCTCCAGCGTCACCAGATTCTAAGCCTCAGTCGCTCTGATTCTGACGCGCGCTCCCGCACCTTGTTTGGGAAAATGATTGACTCACCTGCATGGTCGGAGTAGACAAGTACGTAGTGGCTCGGAGATATCACTCGCTCCCTGTTCGAGCCTGTACGATGTTCGAATCCCTCCAGTCAGATCGTCGCAACCCGCTCCACGATGTTCTGCGGTCTGGATGGTGAAGTTGATAGAGGAGGTTCCGTCATGTCCCGTCGATATAGCGACCAACCCATTAACCTGATCGCACGCATTCCTTCCCCTGAGCAGATGTCTGCTGCGCGCCCGAAGCAGCGGTCCTTCATCCAGCTGGTTATGGAGTCTGGAGCAACCTGTGCGCGTGGGATTGCCGATATGGTAGTGCAGCTTCACCGGTTGGGTCGGTCGATCGGTTCTCCGATGAAGAGCCCGCCGGCCGGGAAAGCGCCACTCAACCAGGCAGCCGAACCGGCGGCGTCAACGTCCCAGCCTGTTGCGGAGAAGGTCTATCTCTCCGACGATCGCCTGGCCAGATGGAATGCCCTTCTGGATGCGACGGTCCCGCACATTGAATCAGATGAACAGGGTCGGGAGCCCATTCATACACCGGCCCCTCGGCCGATGGCCCGTGTTGCTGAGTCGCGCCCTCTCGATGAAGTGGTCGCCTTGCGCGTGGAGTTGTTGGCCCATCAGCAAGAGTTGGCCCGCCTGTCGGTACAGTTACAAGAGTTGAAATCGATGGTGGGTTCACAGCAGCAGGTCTTAGTCTATTTGGGACAAGAGTTGGAAGCGCAACAGCTACCGATGGCCATGGCCGCGGCGCAGGCCGCTCCGTCCGCGAAGAAAGCCCGGGTGATGCGGGCGAAGTCCGGCGGAAAAGACCTGTCTGTATCACGGAAAGTATCTCGCGAGCCGTCACTCAATTTGTAACATGCTTTATGAGGTGGATCTGTGCGTAGAGCGGTGATGCTGAGTGGGCTACTATGTCTGCTGACCGGCTGCCTTTCAACCGCGGGTACTCACGAAGAGTCCCTCGGGATCGGCATTGTCCGGGGAACGTTGGGAGTTCAGCCCGAGGGACAGATACGGCTCGCGCGGCCGGCGGATACGCTATCCGTGCAGGGGGCTGTACTGTTGCTGGAAGGTGGTGCGTATGTCCTTCGCCTTCCGGATGGCGCGGAGCGCCGTGTGGCGTTGGATGAAAATACCCGCATCGACCGGCCTGCTCATGTCGGCGACAGGGTTGAAGCATTTTTGGATGACAGCGGACGTGCAGTCCTTATTCGCAACATTGACCACCGCACAGACTAGCCCTCACCTGCCTGTAGCCGGCGCCGTCACTCGTTCTTGCCGTTCGGCGAGCCGGCTGAGTCGCGCTGCTTTTTTCTGTCTCGCGCTCCTGCTGTCTTGGGGAGGCGCCGCTGAGGCGGCGGAATCCGTCCCGCTGTTCACCGATCTCGGATCCCTTCGTCATCCGATCACCACGACGTCCGAACAGGCGCAGCAGTATTTCGATCAGGGCTTGCGTCTGGTCTACGCGTTCAATCACGAAGAGGCGATTCGTTCGTTTGAAGCAGCAGCCCGGCACGACCCGACTGCCGCGATGGCCCATTGGGGTTTTTTTATGTTGTTTGGGCCAAACATTTATTCTCTGTTTGCGTAGTGGTAGGAAGTG
>CAZXNN010000645.1:0-1910 GCA_964641915.1 uncultured Nitrospira sp.
GATCATGGGTGTGGGATCATACGGGTGCAATCAACCGTTAGTCAACGAATCGACCCGGGGTTCTCACTGCATGCCTTTCCCATTCGAGCAACGCCAAGTCATGGTTGGTGCAGGAGTGCCGTAATTGACAGGCTCTTGCGGCACTGGTCATACTCGATCATCGATCGTTGGCGGGTCAGACTCATCTAGATTATAAAGAATTTCCCTCAGAACCGTGTGATGGATGCCAAGCTTTCATCGGCTCTCATCCGCGGGACAATGCCCCATGAATGATCGCGTCTCAGCCTGGCTCGAAAGTCTCGGTCTTGAGCGCTATCGAGATGCGTTTCATCAGAATGCCATCACGTGGGATGTGTTGCCTGAGTTGACCGATGAGGACTTGACGTGCTTGGGCGTGCTCCTGGGCCATCGGAAAAAGTTTCTGCGTGCCATTGCCCAACTGTCTCCAAGCGCTGGAGGCGATCAGGCGAAGGCTCCGTCTGTGATTGCCCGGCAGGAAATAAGGACGTCCTTTTCCGGTCGAGATCAAGCAGAGCGACGGCAGTTGACCGTCATGTTTTGTGATCTTGTCGGGTCTACCACGCTCGCTCGCCGGTTGGACCCTGAAGATGTCCAAGAGATTATTCGGCGCTTCTTGGCAGCCTGTAGTCAGGCGGTTGAGCGGTTCAACGGGTATGTCGCGAAATATATGGGTGATGGACTGTTGGTGTACTTCGGCTATCCGCATGCGCACGAGCATGACGCAGAACGAGCAATCCATGCCGGCCTGGCCATTTTAGATTTGGTGAAGAACTCTTCCCGAGAGGATTTGTCGACTCAGGAGTGTGAAGTCGCAGTTCGAATCGGCATAGCAACGGGAAAAGTGATTGTGGGGGAACTTATCGGACAAGAAACGGCCAAGGAACGATCGGTGTTTGGTGAAACGCCGAATCTGGCCTCTCGGCTTCAAAGTCTGGCCGCGCCCAACCAATTGGTCGTGGATTCGGCGACGAGGCGGTTGGTCGGCAATGAATTTGAATTTGCGGATGCGGAGAGCGTCTCCCTCAAGGGGTTCGATACGCTCATCGAGGTCTGGCGGGTTCTAGGGACCAAGGCGTCGGTCAGCCGGTTTGATTCGTATCGATCCGGGCGATTGGCCGGTTTTATCGGCAGAGAACACGAATCCGCACTTCTCTTAGGACGCTGGCGAGAAGCCGCTGGTGGCGAAGGACAGGTGGTGCTCTTATGCGGAGAGGCCGGCATTGGAAAATCGTGTCTTGCCGTTCAGCTGCGCGACCAACTGATCAGGGAGGATAGCCAGACGGTTCAATTGCAATGTTCGCCCTATCACACGAATACGGCGTTGCATCCTGTGATTCATTGTCTTCAACAGGCCGTGGCACTGACGCGTGAGGACGATGCTCATGCGCAACGGGAGAAACTCGACACCTTCGCCGACAGCATCGGAATCGACAGTCAGACCACGGTCGCGTTGCTGGCGGAACTCCTCTCTATTCCTGGAGATGCGCAACATCCGCTCCTGCCGATGTCGTCGGACAAACGGAAAGACATGACGCTTGAAGCGTTGGTGCAGCAACTCCAAAGGCTGGCCGACCGTTGCCCGACACTCTTCATTGTGGAAGACGCGCATTGGCTGGATCCCACCACGATGGATCTTCTGACGAGAATCATCGACCGCGTTCAGCGGATGCGCCTGTTATTGCTCATCACCTTTCGACCCGACTTCAAGCCAGTGTGGAGTGGATATGGCCATGTCACGTTTCTGACGCTGAATCGGCTTCCCCGCAGGCAAAGCGCCGAGCTGCTCTCATCGATGACCGGTGGAAGAGCGCTTCCGCCGGAAGTGCAGCAGGCTATCCTGGCGAAGGCCGATGGGGTACCGCTCTATATCGAAGCCTTGACGGAAAACT
>CAZXNN010000646.1:0-1903 GCA_964641915.1 uncultured Nitrospira sp.
TGCCGCGACCTTGGCCGCTTCCATCCCCTGCTCGATCGTGATCCCCTGCCCGAGCTTGCCGGACAGGATCAGTTGACCATCGCGCGACGGCAACACACCGGAAAGAAACAGAAGATCCCCGGCTCGCACGACCGGCACGTAGTTCGCCACGGGCTTGGGGGCCATGGGCAATTCAATATGGAGCGCTTTCAGTTTGGCATCGAATGACATGATTGACGTCCTTATCTTGTTTATCCTGCTCGAAGAGCTTCGAAGAAGCTCTCCCCGACCGGCAGCCGCTCCGCCTTCAACGCTTCGACGATGGTTTGGCCAAGATCGGCGGCTGATGCTCGCACACCCAGACTCACCCCTTGAGACAACTTCGGCCCGGTAACCAACAGCGGCACATATTCCCTTGTGGGTACTTTGGCAGGCCTGGTGAGATCCCGGCCATGATCGCCGGTGATCACCACGACATCGCCCACACGCAACTTCTCAAACAGGTCCGGCAACCGGCGGTCGAAATCTTCCAATGCCGTTGCCGCGGTCGCAGGCTCATCCGTCAACAGATCGAGGCTCGCGTAGAGCAGCCCGCGCGGCATCTTGGCAATCAATTTTGTGGTTTCTTCGAGAGCAGCTATCGCTGTTACTGCGGGAAATGCCCGCGTCAATCCGCGCCCGGCAAAGAGGTCATGCACCTTACCGATGCCCATGACAATCTGGCCCGAGCGGTTCAACACATCCAGCATACTCACGGCCGGCGGCTCAGCGACATAATCTTTGCGGCCACCGCCGAGTTGAAACGCGCCGGCTTCACCCGAGAAGGAATGGGCAACGACTCGCTGCGGCCCCAATACCCCTTTAAAGGCTTTACGAATATCCCGACAGCACTGGTAGAAGTCGGCGGCCGGCATGGACGAGGTATGCATCGCCACGTGGCACGTCCAGCCCCCGTCGGTCCAGACGATCGGCGCGCCGCTGGAGAGATGCTCCGCGCCATATTCATCGATAAGCGATTGGGCATAGCCGAGACGATTGCCCATGACTTTCCGTCCGAAGCTTTGTTCGAGTTGTTGAAGCACATCGAACGGGAACGCCGAGCGGAAGGGAGAGGCCTGGCGCGATTGGATCACCCCGCCGGTTTCCCAATAACCGACAACTGAATCGGCCCCCTGCGAAACGAAGCCCATCTTCCCGAACGAGCCATTCGGTTGTGCCATGGCTCGCACACCGGGGATCTTTGCCAGATGGCCGAATCCCAGCGTCTCCAGATTCGGCAGACTCAACCCGCCGACAGCCTTCGCCACATGGACAATGGTATTGGCATCGGCCTCGCCGTACTCCGCCGCATCGGGCAATGCCCCGATCCCAAAACCGTCAATGACCAGAAGAATGACTCGATTTATCATGTGCGCACTATAGCAAACTCACCGGATACCGCATAGACGTTCAGATGTGATTATAGGGAGAGGCGCGGAAAGGAGTCCGGCTCGTCGGCGTCATGCCGCTCACGCGTGGCGCCACTCTGCCAGAATCTTCGGACTCGCACTCGTGCCGATTCGATCTGCCCCGGCTTCGAGCATCGCCAGCGTCGTCTTCCAGTCTCTGATCCCGCCGGAGGCTTTGACTTTCGCCTTGCCGGCCACCGTCTGTTTCATCAACCGGACATCTTCGACCGTAGCCCCGGCAGTCGAAAATCCAGTCGAGGTCTTCACATAATCCGCCCCGGCTTCGACCACCAATTGACAGGCGGTGATTTTCTCTTCCTGCGTCAGCAGGCAGGTCTCCAGAATCACTTTGTGTTCGACCGACGGTGTGGCCTTCACCACTTCCGCAATGTCCTGCCGCACGTAGGCCTGATCGCCTGACTTCAGGCGGCTGACATTAATCACCATATCTAGAATCTTTGCACCACGAGCGACGG
>CAZXNN010000647.1:0-1896 GCA_964641915.1 uncultured Nitrospira sp.
GTTCACCGTGGCGGCATCGTCGTGGAAGAGATACAGCGGCCAGATGTCAATGGTTCCACCGGCGAGATCGATACGCGTGGGCGCAGACGCGGTCAGCACCCACGAATTATATAAGGTTAGATTCTTGGCGGCCTCGAACAGCCGCATTTTCATTGGCGAATTCGGCGACCTGAACTGATTTAGCTAAGAACCGCGCAATCGGTAAAGGGGCTAACGAGGCAAATTCCGCTCGTCGACGACCGCTTGGCGAGGCGGTGGTGACAGGGCATGGGTCCTCAACCCACACCCGCCTGCAGCCGATGCCACAGCGACGTCTGCTGGGGATGGCAAGGGGAGAGCGCGACCAGCGATGACCGTCGTGCAGCGGGCGATAGGCTGAGCTACCATCGGCGGCAAGTTAACCTGCTGCCGAGAACTCCTATGGGAAACATGTCTGTTCGTGTGACGTATCGACCGGTGCGAATCGGATGGTGCGTCGAAAACGGAAACTTGTCGCATCTCAGAGACGCCATGCGTCTCAGCTACTCGTTTGTCGGAGGCACGTTCAATCCCATCATTCCCATCGACGCGAACGGTGATCTGTCGGGCGACCTGCTCGACCGTTTTCACGTCGATGTGATTCACATTGTTGGGGAAACGCCCGTACTTAAAGCATTCCGAGAGAAGCACAGGCACCTCACATCCCCCGCGCTTCCGGACGTTCTGTTTTGGGAGAGGTGGCAGCATCGACCTCCATATGCCGCATTCGTCGATATCTATCATTCGCTGCGTCGACTCTTCGAAGAGAGAGGGCGCGAGTCGAGCAATGGTCGTCTTGATCTACAACGCTATGAGTGGCGAGAAGATGACCCACTTGTCGACCTGATGCTGGCCAACATTGGTGATTACGTGACCGCCTCTGATCGGGTGCCGGACTATCGTGGCTATTGGGAAAGGGCGTTCTCGAAAACGGTCACCCTTGAGAAGGCGTCGGTCATACCCGCCGAGAGTGTGTCTGACTTGATCACGCCGTCCAGACTCTGTCGGCTTTTTCTCCAATGGCACGTCGTTCGGAATGAGACCGGCTTCTTCATCGGAGATGCGACCAGCTGCGATGATCTGATCAGCTTCTGGAATATTCGCGCGAGCGGCTCGGACCCCATCTTCATCGATCCAACTTACACGGACCGTCTCCATAGGGTTTGCGAGGCTCAACTGATGGCGATCGATTCGGCGCCGACTCAGTGGCATCGGCCTGGCACCGTCGTTCTTTGGGGACGGCAGTCAATGTATGACCAAGAGAATGCCTTAGCCTTTCTCGCACAGCGCCCGCAGGTTCGTCACCGCATCGATCCCGCGATGTGGAATGGCTTAAATGTCATCGCCGTGCGGCCACATTGGACTGAAAAGCAGGCTCTTGCTTCAGTCGATGAGTCTCCTCTGGGAATATCAGCGGCGTTTTCGTTGCCAGAAAAGCCGTTCTTTGATGACGAGTATTTCGTCCAGCAGTACGCCGCCGTATCGATCAGCGGCTTCGAACACTACGTCATGGATCGCAACGCGACATTCTTTCCGCCTCCAATTCCAGAATTGAACCGCTACATTGGTCGCGAGTATCACCAAGAGACGAGAGCCGATGTCGGCCTGACAGGCGGTGCCATCCGGTTGCTTGTTCAAACGTCAGATGCCAGCGTCACTCTGCGCTCCTTTGGAGGCTCTGATTTAGTCAAGCAACTGTTTGCGCAGTTTGGAATTAAGGCAAGCACAAGTGCGGCTGGGCTTGTCACCAGCCGGCTGATCGCTCAAATGGGAGGATTGCAAGGGTGCCGAGTGTTCAAGATATCAGGGGTACGCACGCTGATATCCAAGAAGCGGCCCGAGCAGCACTTCGATCGCACATTCATTTGCGCTCAGATC
>CAZXNN010000648.1:0-1890 GCA_964641915.1 uncultured Nitrospira sp.
TCGGACTTCCCCTTTCTAGATAGAAAAGGTGTCAACTTCTGCTAGGACGGGTCACGCAAAAGAAAAAAGCCCTGATTTCTCAGAGCTTTTTCTAGAAACGGGTGGTGGACCGAATGAGGATCGAACTCACGACCTCCGCATTGCGAACGCGGCGCTCTCCCAGCTGAGCTATCGGCCCGTTTCCTTCTGCCTCAATGAGTTAGCTACACCGCCCGAATGGGGACTAGCTGACTGATCACACTCCGATCACATCGGAGCAAGTGACATGGCAACAATCAGGTCCATGCGGGACAAGTGGCAGGCAGTCGTTAGGCGGAAGGGCTACCCGGCCCAGTCCAAGACCTTTGACCTCAGAAAGGATGCGGAGAAGTGGGCGAGGCAGCAGGAGCGTGCCATCGATGCAGGCCAGTGGGTGGATCGCACCGAGGCCGAGCAGACCACCCTGAAGGAACTCCTGGAGCGATACGCTACCGAGGTCAGCAAGGGGAAGCGTGGGGCGGATGCCGAAGCCTACCGCATTGAGCAGTTCAAGCGCTCTACCCTGGCCAAGTATGCCCCCGCAGCCATCACCAGCAAGGCCATAGCAGGATGGCGTAACCAGCGCCTGGGGGAGGTCTCACCGGGGACCGTACTCAGGGAGCTACAACTGCTAGGCCATGTCTTCACCGTGGCTATCCGGGAATGGGGCTATGGTCTCCATGCCAACCCTGTCTCCCTGGTACGCAAGCCCGCCCCCAACAAGGCCCGGGACCGCATCCTCACAGACACCCAGCGGGAGGCCCTGGTAGCGGCCTGCGGTCAGTGCCGTAACCCCTGGATCAAGCCCGTGGTCATCTTCGCCCTGGAGACCGCCAGCCGGAGGGGGGAAGTTCTCTCCCTGACCTGGAATAACGTCTCCCTGGAGGCGCGTACAGCGCTTGTCAGTGGCAAAACGGGTGCCCGGAAGGTGCCTCTATCACCGGCCTGCATTGAGGCCCTCAGAGGCCTTCCCCGTAGCCTGGATGGGCGAGTATTCCCGGTCACTATCGAGACCCTGAAGCAGGCCTATGAGAGGGCTGTAACGAGGGCCGGCATTGCTGACTTCACCTTCCATGACTTGCGGCATGACGCCCTCACCCGACTGGCAGGCATGGGCTTCAACATCCTGGAGCTACGGGCCATATCCGGCCATACCACGGCCAACATGCTGCAACGCTACGTCTCCATTGATGCAGGCGACCTTGCCAAGAAGTTGCAAGCCTGTGCCTAAGCATCCTCGATGCTGTCGCATCTGCGGGATCCCCTGTTTTTTTGTTTGACCCACCAACTCACCTTTAGGAGTACCCAGCATGACCTTTGAACTCACCCTCACCGCCCCCGGCATCAAGGAACTCACCCTCACCACCACCACGCTCTATCTGGAGGTTGCCCGGCTGGGGCTCTTCCTGAACATCTGGGACATGCCTGTTGGGGAGCGCTGGATTGGGGCCTCGAAGCAGGCGAACGGCAAGGGGCTGGAGGTGCGGCTGGGGCCTGTCCTGTTAATGGCGGGTGTCGGTGAGGTCGAGACCCCTGCCGCGTTGCTGTCCATGTAGCAGGAGCCCATTGCAGGGCATCTGGAAGGGCCGCCTTGTGCGGCTCTTTGTCATTGGTGGATGGGGTAAGAGCCCCTATAGACTCCCTTTAAGACACCTGAAGATGCCCTCTTCGGGTGTTCTTCTTTGCCCTGAATTACCCGTTACCTGATAAGGAGATTCTCCATGCCAGCAGCTCTCGTCACCATCGACACCTTCACCATCAAGCAGGACACCCAAGGCCGTTACTGCCTGAATGACCTCCACAAGGCATCTGGAGGAGCTGCCCATCACCAGCCCGCCAAGTTCTTCGCCAACCAATCCACCGCCGAGCTAG
>CAZXNN010000649.1:0-1887 GCA_964641915.1 uncultured Nitrospira sp.
GATCGTAGCGAAAGCAGCGGGCAATCGAGAAATATTTCCCCGGCACGGCCGGCGCCGACGCCAGCGTCCTTGCCGAAACTGCTGTCCCCTGACTCCGCAATACGAGCCGCTTCGCCCGTTCGGCGTTGAAGGCATATTTCCATCCGGTGGAGCCGGTCTTGCCGCCATCCTGATGAGCCTTTGTCACACGTGACAGAAAGGGCTCCGCGATCTTCGCGGCATGCGTCGGTTGCTTCACAAAGTAGACGTCGTGAACATCGCGGGCCGGATGGAACTGCGGCATGAAGAGCGCGTCCATGTTCCAGAATTCCGTTTCGACCAGTGAGCCGCGCATTTCCTGGAAGCCCATACTCACGAGCTTCGTTTTGACGGTATCGAGAAACTCGCGATAGGGATGCTTCTTTCCCGTTCCGATGCGGGGCGCGCGTAGACTGATGGTATATTTGCGGAACTGCTTGTTCCGCCAGCTGCCGTCTTTCAACAATTCAGGCGTGAGCTGCGAGACTTCTTCCGCCACCCCTTCCTTGGCGAGGTGCTCCGCCGCCGCTACTCCGGCAGGGGAGAGCATGAAGGATCGAGTGACCCGATCATCCACCCGGAATGGCTCTTTGGCGTTTCCACGCTTGACGGCGTAATCTTCGATCACCTGGCGATGGGCCTCGGGAAAACTCTTCAGCTCCCGAGAGGCCTCGCTGACTTGTTGCAGTAGCACTCGAATGACCTCAACTGTCGGACTTGGACGTCCGGTCGATTCGATACAGCCGCCCTGGACGATTAATAACACCCCTTCTTTTTTCAACCGTCCAACCGCTTTGCTGACATCGGATGGATCTAATCCATCCTGCGCCTGCAGATCGGGAATGGTCAGCCGCTTCCCCGTGCTGGTCACCTCGCGCGCGGCCGAGAAGACTCGCTCGATCGGTGACGCACCACTGACATACTGCTCGCCCACCTTCGTCAGGGACACCATCGGCGTCACGGTTTCAGTGTGGACCACGAGCAGGGACTTTGCGAGTAACCACTCGATCGCCATGCTCAGCTGGGACGGCTCTAATTCAGCGGCAGCAGCTAACTGTTCGGTTTCCAGCACCGTGCCGGCAGGACGGGACCCGAGCGCCATGATGACTTTGATTTCGAGAGGATGCAGACTGTCGATGAGTGCGGAAGTATCCACCCTGAATAACCTATCGATGGGAAGCGGCGTGAGAGGTGATTGTGGCGGCCGGCTGCCCCGCGGCCCGCAGCGATGCAATGGCGCCGGCATAGTCTCGGCTCGCAAAAATCGCCGAGCCGGCGACCAGGACGTCGGCTCCCGCCGCGATGATCTGCACGGCATTGTCCGGTTTCACTCCGCCGTCGACTTCGAGCAACGCCCGGCTTTGGAGACGATCCAACATCTCCCGAACCGCGGCAATCTTCTTTAACACAGACGGAATAAACTTCTGCCCGCCGAATCCTGGATTCACCGACATGATTAAGACCAGATCGACGTCGGCCAAAATCTCCTGGAGTACACTGACCGGCGTCGCAGGATTGAGCGTCACGCCAGCCTTGACCCCACGCTCCTTGATCGATTGAATTGTCCGATGGAGATGAGGGCAGGCTTCGACGTGCACCGTGATGTAATCGGCTCCGGCCGTCACAAACTCCGGAATGAACGCATCGGCATTGGTAATCATCAGATGCACATCGAGCGGCACTTTAGCGACCTTCTTGATCGACTCGACGACCGGAGGACCGATCGTGAGGTTCGGCACAAAGTGTCCGTCCATCACATCGATATGAAGGAGATCCGCGCCGGCTCGTTCCACAGCCGTAATCTCATCAGCCAGGCGCACGAAATCAGCTGCGAGGATCGAGGGGGCAATCAATACCGGACTACTCATA
>CAZXNN010000650.1:0-1885 GCA_964641915.1 uncultured Nitrospira sp.
CCGCGATTCCCCTCATCATGACGGTGGACTGGATCATCGCCCGCGCCCGCTCCGGCGTGAACGTCATGAGCGACATGCTCGTCGCAATCCTGCTTGATGCCGGTCGGACTCGTTCTGGGAGGGAGCCTCAAGCTGAGGCAGGAAAATAAAGTGGTACATTAGGAATATTTTATGCCGCACGGTAACTTGAGTTGACTCAGATTCTTGCCTCAGTCTGGGGAACAGTACATCTTTCTCAAAGGATGCCTCTTCCACATTTGGAAGCCAATCATTCTAAGCTGGAACGAGATTTCCGAACTCTATAAGGCCGAATAACTGTGACAGAGACTCGCTATGAATGTGATGTCTCCGTCAAGCAGCCCGGCCATCCCCTTGCATCACGCCACAATGCCTGAGAACATATCAGACGATGATGAACTGTCTGGGGGCAGGGGAGCGAAAGAAGCCGGAGCGGTGCCGATCGTGGCTGTGGTGCATTCCTCTGCTCCTACTGACCGTCGCAGGCTGCGCACTTACCACGACCTATCGCTATGCGGATCGCATCATCCTGTGGCAACTCGACCACTACTTTGATCTCAACAGCGATCAGCGTCATGATCTGACCCAACGCCTCAGCCCTTTACTTGGCCGACATCGGCAGGAGGCCTTGCCACAATATGAAACGTTCCTTCTCGACATTCGTCAGCGGATCGAGCGAGGGCTTACCGCTCCGGATGTCGATTGGGCCTATACCACCTATGATCACCTTCGGGCTGATCTTTTCGAACGCCTCGTAGTCGACGGTGGAGTGTTTCTCGCCTCAGTCGACAGCCGTCAGACGCGCACTTTCGAATCCATGTTACAGAAAGACAACGCCAAAGCCGAACGGGCTATTCATCACTCGGTTCACGAGCGGTTGAACGAGCGGGCCGAAACGATCCTGGATGGATTGAAAGACTGGTTGGGGAGGTTGAGCAAAGAGCAGCGGGATCAGATTCGCCAATGGAGTCTCGCCCTTCCCGATACGCAGGAGATCTGGATTGCTTACCGGCAGCAGCGCCAGCAAGAGCTCCTCACCCTGCTGCATCGCCCTCGCACGCCCGAACGTGCCGCCCAGGAGCTCCGTGCCATCTTCGTATCCCATGACCAGACCACGTCTGCGCCGTACCAGGATGCGGTTCGCCGGATGCGCGAGGGCGCCAAAACCATGGCCCTAGCCATCGATCAACAGATCACGCCGGAGCAGCGCCGTCACGTCGTCGCGAAACTTCAGCGCCTCATCGACCAGATCCACGACCTCCAAGCAGGCTAGCGTCCGCCATTCATACAGACGCGGCGGGTCTCTCGCCGGTCTATCGGACCAGCTCATCCCAGCCGCGATTCTGCTCATCATAAGCGTTTGATAGCGGAGTCCTCAGGCATCGATACCCAGCACATTTCTTTATAGCCCTCAGTCCTCGCCTTTGAACCTCTGGTATCGCAAACGCGCGTAGCTAGATTGCCGTTGTGGTAACTTATATGTTACCGTATCGCATGGCTGACGTCAGAGTCCTAGAATATTGCGATGGACAGGGGCGGTCGCCTTTTGCAGCGTGGTTCGATGGGCTCAATGCGGCGGCTGTGGCGAAGGTCACCGCCACGCTCTATCAACTCATGGCAGGAAACTGTTCACAGGTCAAAGGGGTTGGTGGAGGAGTGTTCGAGCGAAAGATAGATTTCGGTCCAGGCTATCGAGTCTATTTTGGAAAGGACGGAGATCGCCTGGTGATTCTCCTTGGTGGAAGCAGCAAGCAGCGGCAGCAACAAAGCATCGACGCCGCACACGAACGATGGGCAGACTATCGACGTCGAAAACGCCTGAAGACAGAGGCGTGAGGCAACGGAGGAATCATGGCCCTCACACGGG
>CAZXNN010000651.1:0-1883 GCA_964641915.1 uncultured Nitrospira sp.
TGAATGGGTCCGGAATCGCGTGTGGCGAAACTACGCAAATACGTGTTGCACTGCAGCAGGCTGCCGGGGTTGCGGTGGCCAATCATGAAACAAGTGTCGGCGATCGGCAGCTTCCAAATAGGCTCATCACTCATCGTTACTCTCCTTGACTGGTGTGCGCCGCGCGATCATTGAAGTGTCGTCCCGCCACCGCACCATGCGATCATTTCAGGAGGGCCAACAGCAACACGAGCGGTGTTGTTGCCCGGATGCTGTGTCTTAAACCGGCTGGCATGTGAATCCAGGAGCCCGCTTGGACCGATTGCTGGTCCTTACCGAGACCAACTGTTCCTTCGCCCTTAATGATGTGTAGCACCGCAGGTTTGGATGCGGTGTGCTCTGAAAGCTCTTCTCCTCGACCAAACCCAAAGAGCACCACTTTGATCTGGTCATCCTGATAGAGCGTGCGGCTAAGAATACCGTTAGCGGGTGGTTCGGCTTCGTTGGCCAGATCGGGGATGAAGGTGTAGTTCGTGTTCACAGCGAATTGGTGGTCAAGAGAGGGGTAAAATGCCTACTTGCTTTGAGGATCGGCTTTCGCTCTCTTGTTCCGACAGGGCCGCCGCATTTCGTGCCCTCTAATCACTCGATGCCGGCGCCGCTTCGAGCACACGCACGAGATCGCCGGGCCGAATCGTCCCCTCACGCTCGACGGAAGCCATATAGCCGCATCGCCCTACCACAACTTCTTTGAGCCTGGGATGAATTGGGTCCAGCACGTAACATGGTTTCCGGGGGGCCTCAAGGCGGGCGACCACCTGACCGATTTCCAACCGCGTTCCCGGTTGGAGTTGCTGTACGCGAAGACCGGCGACGGTCAGATTCTCGCCGATGATCCCCGGCCCAACGGCGAATCCTTCGGCAGCCAGTTCGTCGAGAATCTCCAGGTCCAAGAGGCTGAGTGCGCGGTCGGAACGGACGTGCTTGTTGTGAGCGTGTCCGTCGCCAATGACGCCCGACGTAGTCACGAACCCTTCCCGTAAGGGCAACTTGGGGATGCCTCCGTTTGAGACGTTGACGGCAACGACCGAAGGCGCGTCATGCATGTTCTTCATGGTGAATATCGAGCGATGCCTTTCGTGCGTACAGCGAATATCGCAGTCACAGGTCGGCCAGGGTACAACCCGAGCACGCATCCGGAGGTTCGATGCGATCCGGCTCTGTGTCACAATTGGGACGATCGACTTGCAACAGCGCCCGCTCGACGGCCATGAAGGCCGCCAAAAAGTCGCCAACTGCGGAATAAAAACCACCTGAGTCTTCATGTGTCAACAAAGCCGCAAAGGCGGGCGTCCACCATGCCAGATGTTCGCCAAGAAATCGAGCCTGGGCATCGCGGCAAATCGCGATCCGCTGGTTCGCCTCGGTGACCTGTGGTTCGTGGGCTGCCGCGAGTTCCAGCCCGATGAGAAGGGCCATGAAGTCCAACTCCAAGAGTATATGATCGGGCTGATCCGGTGACGTCGACGAAGGCTGGAGTCCGAAGGCACGGTAGAAACCTGCGATATCGGCCAGCGCGTTCGAGCGCTGGAAGGTAAACTTGGCAGGCACGTACTCTGTTTCGTACGGCGGACAGGCGCCAACCGCCAACAAGCCGAAAACCCGCTCAAAGTGCGAGTTCCAATTGTTGAGCGAAGTGGGCAGTCGTGCCAGCAGCGTTTCGGAAGTGAGGTCCTCCAGTGGCCGTTCACCGCGCGCCAACTCCAAATTCCGCGCCCGCGGTTCATCGCGGAGGAAGGCCGTTGCACCACGGATCAAGTTGGCCGTGTCAGCGTCGGCCAACCAGATTCGTTGAGCCGTTCGGGGATCGGTGAGGCACAGGCGGACAGCTCGATAGCACAACC
>CAZXNN010000652.1:0-1870 GCA_964641915.1 uncultured Nitrospira sp.
AATCACACCGGACCTTCTGCGCCAATACCTTCCCTCACCAGACCCTGATGCCTGCGTGTTCCTCTGCGGCCCCCCAGCCATGGTGGACTCAGTGGAAACCACTCTCAAACAACTCGGCTATCCTGAACAGGCCATCATCCTTCCGTAAGGCCTCTCTGGTTCATTGAATGCCCTGATGCACAACTCCTCAGCAGTGTCCGCTTGGGATGCGGCCTTTTTCCCCAAGACCCACAGTCGCTCGCTCCTTGATGCTCGTATCTGCTTGAATCATCGATAAACAGACAAGGCACGTTCTTCGCTTACACAATTAGAGAGGAAGGGCATATTTCTTCCAGAAGCGTAATAACGCCACACATCTCACAATAACCCCTTCCCCAACTTGTCCGTCCTCACTCATCCAAAGGAGGTCACCATGCCTCACAATACGTTGTTATCACGAGCGACGAGGACCATCACAACCAAGGCAGTGACTCATAGAATCCAGCGGCTCGTGGAAAAAGTTCGTGCCACGGGAGGCCGACCGATGGATCTCATCCTTCCCGATGGCTCACAGATTAATTTTGGTCAAGAACCCCGTGCCGTGATGGCAATCCGCGACCCTGCTCTCCTCCCGATACTGACCCACCCGACACTGGGAGCACTTGGCGAAGCGTTCGTCGATGGGCGTATCGATATTACCGGCGATATGATGACCGTGATCGCCAGTGCTGAACGACTGGCGGAGGCCGGTGGTGTACCGATCACGGCCCGTATCAACCCAGTCTCGTCCAACCATACCCCTGATCAGGACCGAGCCGACATCACGCATCACTATGATGTCGGCAACGAGTTCTACCGGCTCTGGCTTGATGAACGTATGGTCTACTCTTGTGCCTACTTCGAGACCGGCAAGGAAACCATCGATGAGGCGCAACGAGCCAAGCTCGATCACATCTGCCGGAAGCTGCGCCTGCAGCCCGGCGAACAGTTTTGGATATCGGCTGTGATTGGGGTGGGCTCATCCAACACGCCGCTCAGCACTATGGCGTACAGGCAACAGGTATCACGTTGTCGGACAATCAATTCGTTTTCGCGAGGGAACGCATCAGGGCAGCTGGACTGACCGACCGCGTCAAGGTACTGCGCCTGGATTATCGTGAGGCACTCGGTCACTTCGGTGAGGCTGCATTCGACAAAGTGGCAAGCATCGGCATGTTCGAACATGTCGGATTGAACAATTTTCCGACCTACTGTGGTGCCGTGCGCCGCTTACTTCGCGATCGTGGATTGTTTCTCAATCACGGATTCACGTCGTCTGACATCGATAGCCGCACGGTGGGTTCAGGTGTGAACGACTTCGTTGATAAGTACGTCTTTCCGAATAATGAGCTCTTACACCTGCATGTCGTCATCCGAGAGATGGCGGCACAGCACTTTGAGGTCTACGACGTCGAGAGTCTACGCCCGCACTATGCGCGTACGCTCGCCCTCTGGTCACACCGTCTGGAAATCCAATTGGAAGCAGCTCGGAAGCTTGTGGGAGAACGAACGCTACGAATCTGGCGGGCCTATCTGGCAGGCACTTCCCTAGGCTTTCACCACGGATGGATGAACATATTTCAAGTGCTGGCGAGCCGACAGGAGGCTGATGGTCCGACCGAGCTGCCGCTGACCCGCGCATGGATGTACGACTGATTCGCTGAACGCCACGCACCGAGTGCTTCAGGGTGTACGGTCAGGATGGGGCTTGCCCAACAGATTCTGCATCACCCGTTCGGCTGCCAACGCGCCATCACGGATGCAGTCGGGAATCCCAACTCCGCGATAGGCAGCCCCGGTCAGAATGAGTCCAGGATAGCGGCTCACGGCCGCATCAAGTTGTTCCAATCGA
>CAZXNN010000653.1:0-1852 GCA_964641915.1 uncultured Nitrospira sp.
GTCTGAAATTGTAATGACCTGGCGAAACAGTACCATCAGACCCTCCGAAATCTCCAAAAAACGCTCAAACTCAAAGGATCGATCGATGTGGGCCTCCTGGCAGGTTTCCGGGATGTCATTACAATTTCAGACCAGCCGGCCGACGACCCCAAGCTTGCCGCGCTCATTGAAAAACTGGTAGGCCAGGCGATTCAAGACCTGGTGAAGATGAGAAAGAAGGAGGGGGCGCTCCTGGCGACAGATATTCGGGCTCGAATCGAGACCCTGCGTGGACTGAAAGCACAAGTGGCGGTCAAAGCCCCATCAGTGGCCCAAGAAGCGTTTGACCGAATGAGATTCCGCCTTGAAAAGCTGCTGTCGTCTGAAATCCCGGATGTGCCTAAATTGCATCAAGAGCTAGCCCTCTTTGCGGATCGCAGCGACATCACAGAAGAATTGGTCAGACTCGATGCACATATGATACAGTTCGACCATACGCTTCAGAGTTCGGTGTCCGTGGGAAAAACGTTGGACTTCCTCCTGCAAGAGATGGGGCGAGAGGTCAATACCATCGGCTCCAAGGCCAACGATGCAACAATCACGGCATCGGTCGTACACATGAAGGCAGAGTTAGAGCGAATCAGAGAACAGATTCAGAACGTGGAATGACCAGCATCATGAGCACCAGTCCTGCGCCAACCGCATCAGATCCGCGTCGCTATGTCCCCGAACGACGGGGAATTTTGTTCATTATTTCGGCGCCATCCGGAACGGGCAAGACGACACTCTGCAAACAAATTACCGCCTCGGTTCCGGGGATCTGGCATTCCGTCTCCTATACAACCAGACAACCGCGCCCCGGTGAAGAGCACGGACGGGAATATTTCTTCATCGAAGAGAAAATCTTTCAGGACATGGTGGCCAAAAACGAGTTCATGGAATATGCCCATGTCTACGGCAACTGGTACGGCACTCCGCGCAAGGCCCTGATGGACAAGATGGAGCAGGGGATCGACGTCTTGCTGGAAATCGACGTTCAGGGCGCCTTGCAGATCAAGAAGAAGGTGCAGGACGCCGTCTATATTTTCATTCTGCCGCCCTCGATGGACACGTTGCGCACCAGGCTCCAGAGCCGGGCCTCCGATACTCCGGAGGAAATTCAGCGCCGGCTGCAGAAGGTAAAGGAAGAGGTGTGGAGCTACCGCGAGTACTACTACATCGTGCGTAACGATAATCTGGAACAGTCCCTCAAAGAACTCCAGAGCGTGTTCCTGGCGGAACGCCTCAAGACGAAGCGACTCGATATGCATTGGCTCGAACAGAACTTTATTCTCGAGAAAGAATCCAAACCGGGAGATCGTGAACAATCTTCCATTGCTAAAGGGAGTACCGCGCATCATGATTGACATGCTCAACCTCTTGCCCCAGTACAAGCTCGGCCAATTCGACTCGCGCCACCGGCTCGTGATCGTCGCCGCTCAACGAGCCAAGCACCTGCTCCAGGGAGCCAAGCGCTCCGGCCTCGTCCGCTTCACCAAGGAAACCACCTGCGCGCTCGACGAAGTATTGCGCGGAGAGGTGAAGTATCTCGTCGGCGATGAAGCCCGTGAGGCCATGAAAGAAGCCAAGCGCGGGAAAGAAGGCGAGACCGAGCGGTTGGCGATGATGACCGGTGAGGACGCCAAGGAAATTAAGAAAGAGCTCAGCGTCTATGTCGATGACGCCGCTAAGCCCGCCCCAGCGGAGGAGTAACGTTGGATTCAGAGACGACGCCAGGGACGTTGACCGGTAAACGGGTGGCGCTCGGCGTCACAGGAAGTATCGCGGCCTATAAGGCCGTGAGCCTTCTGCGTACCCTCACACGGCAAGGAGC
>CAZXNN010000654.1:0-1836 GCA_964641915.1 uncultured Nitrospira sp.
CTGAGGAGCCATTATCTCCAGATCAGCTTGGTCCGAGAATCTCAGGACAGGTCACACCTGGCATTCGACTGTAGCGGAAAGATAGTACTGCTAAATCCGGGAGGCTGAGAGTAAGAAACAGGAGCTCGACTGTCATCCGAGAAGATGATTTCTATACTTCGATCTGCTCTGCAACACAGAGGCTCTTCAGTGATCGGAAACCCATCCTCCCTGCATATGCTAAGCAGTCCGTCATACCAATCGATATAGCTTTGCTCTGGCGCGGCACGCAAGACTTCGAAGAATCGTAGATTCTTGCGCTCGTATTCCGCAGCTGCCTGAGCAACGGACAATCGGCGACGAGCATAGTCATCGAATTCACAAAAATAATCGCTGCACTCAAAATCGTGAAACGACCATGGCAATTGCTGGAGACACCCAAAACGCTCGCCATTTCTTCCACGCTCATCCATTTCAAAATATGTCCCGACCCGCAACGCACCGAGCCCCTCTTTGACATAGGAATAGAACCGCCACCCACCATAGCCCCGGTCAATCAGATGGCGGTGTACGAACAAAATTAGCCTTAGCGGTGACGATATGTATGTGGCTTCAGCGTCAAAGATGTTGTTTGACATATGGGTAGTCCAGAAAGGTCCTTAGTGGAAGCGCAAGAGTCAGGGAAGCGGCCGTTCAATATCGGAGGCCAAGTCGCGGCTACGGTGAGCTGTCCTCCGCCTGCATTCCAAATAGTGCTGTGTAGATTTCTTCTACTGACTCATAGCGCGTAAAGTCGCCCTTGTTCAGCACCTTGATGTTTGGCCGCTCTGCCTTGTATCCATCTTGATCCCCCTTAGTGTGTCGAGCTGTCTTTGAGTTCTCAAGTGAGGGTAGCGGTTCGCCAGGCTTTCCACCAAAGAAGTAGTAGGGGCCAAGCGCAAGGGTTTCTTCATTGAAGTAGATCCATATGACGCAACCAGACGGTTTATCAGCCAACCGTACATGGACTTTCTGGCGTGTTGTCTTCCCGCCTTCGTATGACGCCTTCAACTGAATGTGACGCACAACCCCTTGTGCCTCAGTAATTAGGTCATAGCCAGAATTATCAACCTCGGGCTTGGCTACCTCAAGACCACAATCTTTTTGCCAAGAGAGTTTCAGTAACTCTCCCACAAAGAGGTGCTCAATCAGCCTCTCTCGAAAGGAGGAGCTTTCAGTGTGCTTTGACGAGTCCATGCCTATGTTATTCCTCGAAACACCTCTGGCCTAGGTGAGTGGTCGGGTCTAGGCTGATGCTTCCTCGCTTCTTCTGCGCGGGGCTGGAGTACCTCCTGCTCGAACATACCCCCTACCACCATGCCCCAGAACACCGCCCAACTGATGAGGATGCTGTAGCAGATGAGGTCAATGATGGGGTGGCGGACGTTGATGAGCTTTTTGAGGTAGCGCATAGGGTTAGCGCAGATGATCTTGAGAATTTCAGAATGGACAGTATCCCGATTTAGGAAGGCCTACGCTTGACCCTACGCGCCAATCGCTTGACCCAAGGCGCCAATCGAACTTCGCGGAAGTGCTGGATGAATGTCAGCAATGAGGGGGGAAGCAGCTATATCCGCTCCTGGCCGAACTGAGACCGCCAGTTTCACCACAAACCACCCTGACAGCAAAAGTCGGCGCTGGCGGCACGGCGACTCATGCTGTCGTGGAATCGATGTCACGCCCCTTGAGTTGCTTTTCGCAGATCTTTGATCAACAAGTGCAGGTGGTACGGGTCGGTCGGGCTTGGATCAAAATCGAAATGCTCATAGAAGCGCCGGGCCTCGTCGTCCTTGGCATGAACAATGACCGCGCGGATAC
>CAZXNN010000655.1:0-1835 GCA_964641915.1 uncultured Nitrospira sp.
TGACCTCTGACCTCTGTCCTCTGTCCTCTGTCCTCTGACCTCTCGGAATCGAATCACCGCCTCACCCTCCACCACCAGGAACTTCTCGGTCTTGGTATGATGGAAGTGGTTGCCGCGGGTGATGCCGGGCCTGGTGCGCGAGACAAATATCTGGCCGAAGGGTGGCGACTTGACGAATTCAGCCAACGCCCCGCGGTCATCTGTGCGCTGGGTCAAGCCATAGGCAAAATCGCCCGGCTCCAGGTACGAAAGAAACGTACCATAGAGCTTGTGGACGAACGGATCGCTGAAATCCGGCGCCAACAACGACTGCCGGCTCTCCCGAAACGAACGAATTAACTCCGCCAACCGCCCCAACGTCACCGTAAAGATGGGCCGCGCCTCTTGATACCTGACCTCTGACCTCTGGCCCCTGACCTCTGACTCCTGCCTTCTGACCTCTGCCAAAAACGCTTCCACCACATCATCCACATGCACCAACGGCACTTTACGCGCCGGATCGGAAATGGTGATCGGCAGGTCGCGGGCGATGTTATGGCAGAAAGTGGCGACCACCGAGTTGTAATTAGGCCGGCACCACTTGCCGAAGACATTGGACAGGCGGAAAATCGTCACCGCCGCGCCGCTGCGCGCCGCATAGTCCCCCAGCACCGTCTCGGCCTGGCGTTTGCTCACCCCATAAGGATTGTCCAAATCGGCCTGGATGGACGATGAGAGCAGGATCGGCGTCGGACGGCCCAGGGCGATGAGGTGTTGGCAGATATGGGCGGTCAAATCCACGTTGCCGGTCGTGAATTCATCGACGGACTGCGGCCGATTGATACCGGCCAAGTGAATGATGTAGTCCGTCTCATTGAGTGCTCGAGTTAACTCCTCTTGGGTGTTGTTCTGGTCGAACTCGAACACCCGATAATCCGGCATCTCTCTCAGCCAGACCAGGAGATTGCTGCCGATGAAACCTTTCGAACCAGTTACGAGGATGTTCATACGCCTCTCAAATTTTGGATTGCCTGTTAGCCAGTTCCTGTTGAACGTAGTCCAGTTTGAGCAGCAGTCTCGCCATCTCGTCCAGACTCAACTGGCGCGTGTTATGGGAATTGTAGTCCTCCTGCTGCGACAGCGGCTCCAGGCCCTGAGTGAAATAAGCGTCGTAGTTCAGGTCGCGGTTGTCGGCGGGCACGCGATAGTAGCCGCCCATGTCTTCCGCCCGGATCATTTCCTCGCGGGTGAGCAGCGTCTCATACTGCTTCTCGCCGTGTCGCGTGCCGATCACCTTGATCGGGTTATCTGCGGCAAAGACCTGTTTCAGGGCCAGCGCCAGGGTTTCTACGGTCGCGGCCGGCGCCTTCTGCACGAACAGATCGCCCGGCTGGCCGTGCTGAAAGGCGTACAGCACCAGGTCCACGGCATCGTCGATGCTCATCATAAAACGCGTCATCTGCGGATCGGTGACGGTGAGCAACTTGCCGGCCTTGATCTGATCCACGAAGAGCGGGATGACCGAACCGCGCGAGGCCATGACGTTGCCGTAGCGGGTGACGCTGATCGTGCAGCCCCGATCCGCCGCCACCCGAGCCTTGGCCACGGCCAGCTTCTCCATCATGGCCTTGGAGATGCCCATGGCGTTGATGGGATAGGCGGCCTTGTCGGTGCTCAGCACCACCACGTTGCTGACGCCGCCCGCCATGGCCGCGTTCATGACGTTCTCCGCGCCGACGGCGTTGGTCAGCAGCGCCTCCATGGGGTAGAACTCGCAGGACGGCACCTGTTTCAGCGCGGCGGCGTGGAAGACGAAGTCCACGCCGACCATGGCATCCAGCAGACTCTCCGGCCGG
>CAZXNN010000656.1:0-1830 GCA_964641915.1 uncultured Nitrospira sp.
TCTTCGGTGCCAAGGAGGGGGTCGAGTCGTGCGGCGTGCCGCTCAAGAAGGACCATGCCCTAGCTGGGACATCGGGACTCTTGAGCTTGCGGCAGTATGTGAATGACGGATGGAACACGGTTGTGTTCTGACAGCACGAATAGGGAAGAGATCAGCCTGGCAACGGCTATCCGTTGCCAGGCTGACTCGATGGAGGGTGAGCCAATGGCGATAAAATATCTCGAGACCATGATGACGGAGTCGGTGCTTCGTGCGCAGCAACAGTACTACGGACATGCGGCGAACATCACGGGTGCTCCTGAGCGCGATCTCCTCGGCGAAGGAGAGGCTGAGTTTCTCGCAGCTAGAGATAGTTTCTACCTTGGCACGGTGAGCGAAACCGGCTGGCCTTACGTCCAGCATCGCGGAGGGCCCAAGGGCTTTCTACGCCTGCTCAATCCCTCGACGTTGGTCTTCGCGGACTATCAAGGAAACCGGCAACTCCTAAGTACTGGAAATCTGTCTGTGGACGATCGTGTGTCCCTGTTTCTGATGGACTACCCAAATCGGACCAGGTTGAAAATTCTCGGCCATGCCAGAGCTGAGGATGCCAGGTCTCATCCAGACCTCGCAGCACAACTCGCCAACCCCGGCATGAAAGCACGGGTGGAACGACTCGTCTTCATCGACGTGGTGTCGTTCGACTGGAATTGCCCGAAGTACATCACGCCACGCTACTCGCGTGAAGAGGTCGAAGAACTTGCAGGGCCATTAAAAGCCCGTATTGGTATGCTAGAGGCTGAATTGAAAGTAGCAAAAGCTGTGTCAGGGAAATCAGCAACCTAACTCTCTTCCGCGCTTATCGTCTAACATGAGAAGTGCATGATGATTACAGACCCCAACAGGCGCCCCCCTGTCCCACCCTTTACCCTCGAGACTGCCACCCAGAAAGTTCGAATGGCCGAGGATGCGTGGAATACTCGAGATCCCGAGAGGGTGTCACTGGCATACACCATCGATTGTAGCTGGCGAAACCGCTCCGAGTTCCTGGTTGGACGGGAAGCCATTGTTTATTTTCTACGCCGCAAATGGGAGAAGGAACTGGACTACAGGCTCATCAAGGAGTTGTGGGCATTCCACGGCACCCGCATCGCGGTGCGCTTTGCCTATGAGTGGCACGATGATTTGGGGATTTGGTTCCGATCCTACGGGAATGAGAACTGGGAGTTTGACGACAATGGCCTCATGCGTCGGCGTCTCGCGAGCATCAATGATCTTCCCATTAACGACTCGGAGCGGAAGTACCACTGGCCTTTAGGCAGACGCCCGGATGCGCATCCGTCGCTTACCGAACTTGGATTATGACGCTATCTTGAGGAGCCACTGATTCCAGAAGTACTCTGCCAGGCTGGAATGGCTGGCGCGTCATGGCCGCGCCAGCCTAACTGTGAAGGAACATTTTCCATTCACTACTTGCCCATAACGGCATCTTTCAGTTTCTTCCCCTCGTCCTTTGCTTCTCCTGCATTCTTCATGGCATCCTTCGCTTTCATATCCTTGGCACTTTGTGTTGTCTCGCCGGCTTCCTTCTTTACATTCCCGGCTTGCTCTTTGACGGTCTCAGCTTTCTGCTTCATGGCACCCAGATCGACAGCCCATACTGCTGAGCCAAGACCAAGCATACTAATCGTTACAACCGCGCCTACTAAGACCAAATTCTGTTTCACGATGGATCTCCTTTCACTCGAATCGCAGGTGATGGCGGAAGGAGCGGCGACGTCTTCGCCGCTCCTCTAAAACGGTACGCGACTACTTGGTCACGCTGATTTCGACTCGGCGGTTTTTGGCCCG
>CAZXNN010000657.1:0-1816 GCA_964641915.1 uncultured Nitrospira sp.
CCACCATGTCGGCTAAGCGTCCGGGCTCTTCCAGATTTTCGATGACGACCATGACGTCGGGAATCAGGACCTTCCCCAGGCTGACGATTCGTTCGATCTGCTCCTTGACCGTCCGCATGACGGCCTCGGATTCCAGTGTCGTGGCTGTAATCTTGGTGTCGGGCATCTTGTCGATGCGCACGGAGTAGTAGGGGTCGGATTGAATGTAATTCGTGACCTTGGCTTTGGCGATGCCTTGCACGAGAATCTTGATCCGTTCATCGGGTAGCTTGAGCATGCGCATGATGATGCCGACGGTGCCGATCGCATGAATGTCTTCGGGCTTTGGATTCTCGACGTCGAGGGCTTTTTGTGTGGCCAGGAAGATCATTCGATTGCCGGCCAGGGCTGCTTCGATGGCCTTGATGGACATCTCGCGTCCGACAAACAGCGGTAACACCATATAAGGGAAGACGACAATGTCGCGAACAGGCAGGAGCGGCAGCTGGTCCGGGACTTCTACGTTTTGCGGGGGCTGAAGGTCTTGTTCAATCGAGTCAGTCATGGAGCGTCTGCCCTTTTCTGCGCTGGTGTCCTAAGCAAGCGGTGATCCACCCGGCGTTGTGGCGGTTGTAGTCCGGCGATCAGGTCCGACGAGTGCCCGTGGCCGGACGCATTCGGTTTGAGAGGTATTCGTGAAAGTCAGGCCCGAGGGAGGGGTTCTTGAGCGCAAACTCCACGGTTGCAATTAAGAATCCCAACTTGTCTCCCGCATCGTGGCGGTGTCCCACCACTTCGTGGGCATACATGGGCATTTTTTTTGCCAGTTCTTTCAAGGCATCGGTCAATTGGATCTCTCCGTTTTTCCCCGGGCGTGTCTTTCGTAAGATCGGGAAAATCTCCGGCGGTAGGATGTAGCGACCAATGACGGCGAGGTTGGATGGCGCCTCCGCGGGTGACGGTTTTTCCACCAGGTCGTCCACGCGATGCAGGCCTTTCCCAAGCTTCGTCGGCGTGACAATCCCGTAGCGGCCCACATCTTGTTTCGGGACTTCCTGTACACCCAGGACGGCCCCATGGCGTTTCTTGTATATGTGGATGAGTTGCGCGAGTGCCGGGACCTGGGCGTCGATGATTTCATCTCCGAGGATAACCGCGAAGGGTTCATCGCCGATCAGATGCTGCGCGCAGAGAACGGCATGGCCCAATCCCAAGGCTTCCGACTGGCGGACATAGCAAAAATTCGCGAGGTTCGAAATTTGACGGATCTGGTTGAGCATCTGGGACTTGCCGGTCCCTTTGAGGTTTTCTTCCAGTTCGACGGAGCGGTCGAAGTGATCTTCGATGGCGCGTTTGCCCCGGCCCGTGATGACGATGATGTCCTCGATGCCTGAGGCGACGGCTTCTTCAACCGTGTATTGGATCAAGGGTTTGTCGACCAGCGGCAACATCTCTTTCGGGGAAGCTTTGGTGGCGGGAAGGAAGCGAGTGCCGAGGCCTGCCGCAGGGATAATAGCTTTTCTGACGGTGTGTGATGACATCAGAGGGATAGTATGTGATGGGTGAAGTGAAGTCAAGAAAAGGGCAATCTTTCTCGGCCGATTCACGTGGTGGTTGCGGTGTCGCCATACTCCTTTACATCATGGAAAGGGCTCAATATAATCCGAGAGTTTTGGGCCATGGGTCGCATCCGCCTTCATTGCAAAACGTGTGAGGAGTTTTCTCTTATCGGGGGGGCGCCGCGAAGGTGGTTCCTCAGAATAGGATCGGCCGAGTGACATGACGTCGTCTCAGGCCTTGTGGGAGTTTCGGAGTAGGGTCGCAGGACATCGTGGCC
>CAZXNN010000658.1:0-1814 GCA_964641915.1 uncultured Nitrospira sp.
AAGGCGTGTCGGGCCCCTAGTGGAGGGCCGCGGCATCGCCCTCGTGTGCATGGGAGCGATGGTGTGGATAGCTGCCGGGCAGGGATCAGAAGGTTCCTCGGTGCGGGGCGATCAGATGAACGACCGGCGGGTGGGTGCTCCTGCCATGCCGGCAGGCGATGTTCGTTCAGATGATGAGCTGACGGATCTGTGCCGACGCGGTGGTTTCGGCTGGACCGGCGCCCAATTCTATAAGCCGGACGAGGGGACGTAGCCATGCATCGTCGTGCGATGCAACCGCGCGCCGACTGGCCGGCGCAACTCGATCGGGTCGGCGTCACCTATCATAGTCTGGACGGGGGCTACTGGCGCGAGGATGTCGCCTATGAGTTCAGTGAGGCGCAGGTCGACTGCCTTGAATCCGCCACGGCCTCGCTGCATCGGCTCTGCCTGGAGGCCGTTGAGACGATCATCCGTGAGGATCGTTTTGCCGATCTCCGCATCCCTGAACAGTGGCGGCCCCGGATCATCGATTCGTATGAGCGGCAGGAGCCGTCGCTCTATGGGCGGTTTGATTTCTGGTATGACGGGATCGGGTCGCCGAAATTGCTCGAATACAATGCCGATACGCCCACGTCGTTGCTGGAAGCCGCGGTCGGTCAATGGGAATGGCGGCGAGAGACCTGTCCGGAGACGGATCAATTCAACTGTCTGCATGAACGGTTGATCAGGCAGTGGCGTGCGATCCGTCGGCGGGCTTCAACCGATTTACTCCATTTGGTGTGTTTGGATGGGAGCGACGAGGATCGGCAGACGGTGACCTATCTGGCCGATACGGCGAACCAGGCCGGGTGGCGTGTGCAGACCTTGCCGATCGAACGAATTGGGTGGGACCCGGGGAGTCGGCGGTTCGTGGACCACCGGAACGAACCGATCTCGACACTCTTCAAGCTCTACCCCTGGGAATGGATGTGCCAGGACGCATTTGCGGCGGAGCTGCCTCGGTCTTCGATGCTGGTGCTGGAGCCGGCCTGGAAACAGGTGCTCAGCCACAAAGGGCTGCTGGCGTTGCTGTGGGAGTGGTATCCCGATCACCCGAACCTGTTGCCTGCCTTCTTTTCAGGACCGGGGAACTGTGCGGCTTATGTCAGGAAGCCATTTTGGTCACGCGAAGGCGCCAATATTTCAATCGTGAACGGGGATCAGGTACTGACGACGGCGGGACCCTATGATGCACAGCTCTCGGTCTATCAGGAGTATAGGCCGTTGCCGGTATTCGAGGGATGGCACCCGGTGATCGGATCCTGGATAGTCGGAAACGAGCCCGCCGGGGTAGGGATTCGGGAAGATCGTGGCCTGATCCATGGGAATCACAGCCGCTTTGTACCGCATTACGTGGTGAAAGGCCTGCCTGATGTAAGGATCAGTGTCGGATTGTGACTCGTGCCTGTTCTTTTACGATGACGCCCCATCTCCAGTCGTCCCTTGGTCACCAAAACAATGAACCTCTGTATGAGACGGAATGACCGAGTTGGTCACTCCATCGTCCGTGGCCATTGCATGAGAGGAAGTCGGATTGAGCGAGTACCGGCATCGCTCTCAGTGGGTAGAGCTGGGGGCGTTCCGGGAACATGCATGCTACAATGTCCGGAGGCAAAGACAGACGGAGGCCATCCGGTCGCCCTCATGTTGAGAAGGGGATTCACGGAGATCGGTTCACCTATTGTGAGAAGGGAGCATGCCAATGACACGATATATCAGGCCACGAGCAGTCGCACTTGCCGCAATCTTTGTGCTTGTCACCGCCACGGTTCTGCCGGTGCAACCGGTGTTTG
>CAZXNN010000659.1:0-1808 GCA_964641915.1 uncultured Nitrospira sp.
ATGCTGTGGAGCTTCCGAATACGCCCGCGCCGTTATCGCTGAGGCTCTCGCCATACACACCATAGGCGTTTCCGGTTAAGGCGCTAGGAGTCTGTCCGAGTAATCAGTCTTGACGGCCATGATAGGATGGGGTCGTAGTTCACGGAAGTGTGCATTCGAGGGCTCAGGGATGAGTAAAGCCTACCGGCCGTGGAACCCCGATCAGGATTGGTTGCTGCCGCCTTCTCCGCGCGACTGGCTTCCGGAGGGCGATTTGGTTTATTTCGTGCTGGACGTGGTGAAGACGATGGACCTGTCGGCCATCACCGGCAAGTACGAGCGGGAAGATCGCGGCTTTCCGCCGTTCCATCCCCGCATGATGGTGGCGCTACTGTTGTACAGCTACTGCATGGGCACCTACTCGTCGCGGCGAATTCAGAAGCTCTGCGAGCGGGATGCGGCCTACCGGGTGATTGTGGGCAACGATGCGCCCAACTTCCGGACGATCAGCGATTTCCGCAAGCTGCACCTGTCGGAGTTGCAGGGTCTGTTCGTGCAGGTGCTGCAATTGTGCGCCCAGGCCGGCTTGGTGAAGGTCGGGCTGGTCTCCTTGGATGGCACGAAGGTCAAAGCCAACGCTTCGCGGCACAAGGCGATGAGTTACGACTATATGAAGAAGGAAGAGGAGCGTTTGAGTCAGGAGATCGCCGCGCTGCTAGACAAGGCCCGCTCGATCGACGAAGCGGAAGACGCGCTGCACGGCCCGGACGCCCGTGGCGACGAATTGCCGAAGGAACTGGCCCGTCGGGAAACGCGTCTGGCCAAAATCCAGGAGGCCAGGAAGGCACTGGAGACCAAGGCGCAGGAGGCGGCGGAGCAGGAACGGAAGCGCCGGGAGGAGGTCGAGAAAGAGCATGGCGATGGTCCGCGTCCCGGGCGCAAGCCCGCGCCGGTCAAAGAAACGCCGGTTGACAAGGCCCAGTACAACTTCACCGACCCCGAGTCGAAGATCATGAAAGTGTCGAATAAGGGGTTCGATCAGTGCGGCAACGCTCAAGCGGTGGCGAACGAGGAGCAGATCATCCTGGCGGCCGACGTGACCCCGGCGGCGAACGATAAACAACAGGTCAAACCGATGGTGGCGCAGGCTCAGGACAATCTTGAAGCGGCCGGAGTGGCCGAGAAGATTGGGGCCCTGGATGCGGATACCGGCTACTACAGTGAGGACAACACTTCCTTTCTGGAAGGCGAAAAGATCGATCCGTACGTGGCCACGGAGCGGCTTAAGCACCACGAGAAGATCGCGGTTGTTTCCGAAGAGTGCATACCGGCGGATTTAAGCCCCAAACAGAAGATGGCGTACAAGCTTCGCACGAAGAAAGGGCGAGAAACGTACGCCCGGCGCAAGGGGATGATCGAACCGATCTTCGGCCAGATCAAACAGGTCCGCGGATTCCGGCAGTTCCTGCTGCGCGGAATGGAGAAGATGCGCGCGGAATGGCGCCTGATCTGCCTGACAAACAACCTGCTGAAGCTGTTTGGGAGCCAACGACGGGCGCTGGCGTAACGAACAGGCGGGAAAATCTGCCGAAAATCGCCAGGGATGCTCATCGCAGAGGATCGAAAGGGTGGGACAAAACACATCGGTAGTGCGCCGCCCCTGAGGATCGGAGGGTGACCCCGCCTCTGGAGAAATCGGCCCGATCGTTTTTGGTTGTTACTCGGACAGACTCCTAGCGGCGATCCAGGCATACGTCCCGTTACGCATTCCTCGAATCCCAGGCGTTTCGCGATGTCCCAGATCCTGAGGCAGCTGTTTTCGTCGGTGT
>CAZXNN010000660.1:0-1808 GCA_964641915.1 uncultured Nitrospira sp.
GTTCGGTGTCATTACGGAACCGTCGCCCGATGTAGATGCGCTCCAGCACCTCGTCGTTGCGCTCATGCGCCTCGCGCCAATCGGCGGGCATCTTCTCCGGGTCGTAGAGGTCCGCGATGGTGGCCGGGAAGTGCGCCTCTCGCGCCAACAGAATGTCCTCAGCACAGCGGGTCAGGTCAGCCTTATTCTTCTCGGTCAGCGTCGGCACGGGAAAGGTATTCCAGCCGAGGGTATTGGAGTAGCGGTAGTCCGTCTTTATCTTGCCGCAGACGGTGGCAATCCAGACTAGATGCAGCTTGGATACTAGCAAAGCGAAGACCCATAGCTCCGCATTGAACACACCAAAAGCTCCGTCTGCAACGATCGCCCCTGCCTGGAAGTATGAAACTGGCAAGAAGTCTCGTCGCTCGGATGAATGACGGGGCACCAGAATCACGGTTTCATTGTCTCTTTGCCGGACTTGCTGAAAGGCATATGGGGTAGCCACTCCTTCTTTCGTCAATTCCTTGGAGCTTTCCGAGCGCATACGGACTACACCATCCGTGCGCTCCTTAATCAACGGCAATGACATCGCGTCCTCTGCGTCCCTATCATTGATCCAAAGGCAGTATCTAAGCTCTCCATGGATCGTGTCCTCTGTGCCGATGAATGGGCGAATGTATCGAAGTGTGCGCGGATCTTTGTCTGCGAACTCTCGTGCTTCTTCCGAGGAAAGGACCAGGTGCCCGCCGTCGGCAGGCTTACTGCCATTGGTCATTTCTTTAATGCTGGCCATCACCTCCGATCTTGCCTCCACATAGACATCACGATAGGGAATGAGATAGGCATTGATGTTATCAACGTCACGACGCTTGATCCCCTCGTCATCGGCATCTTCGTACAACGCGGCCTTACCAGTGGTCACTCCGGACAACCCGACAATTACAACTGTCACTCCTGCATTGTTTGCGGCCAAATTTGCCCACTTAAAGGAAGTAAAGGCGAAATTGATTCGTAGTGAACTCCCAATAATCAACGGCCAAAGGCGAGCCACTTGCTCGCCCTGCGTGACCGAATTTGTACTTACAAAGGCGCAAGCTGCTCGTGTCGCCTTTGCGTATCGGGAAAACTGCATAAACCAACCCGAAACATAGTCGAGTGATTTCCAGCTATTCGTTTCCCTCGCGAAGAGAGCCTCTAGATCAGCCTTGCGGCTCTCGGCCTCACGTTTAAGACGCTCCTTCACCTCTTTACTTGCGTCTTTAGGGGGCTTCACTGTTGCGCCCATATATGGTGGATTACCACAGATGAAGGTCTCGCCTCCCTCGTTCTCGAAGTCGATTTGAGCTTGGTCAAGTGGTGTGCCAAACAAATCATCCGCCAACAACTTCACGCCCGTCCCTGTGGGAGGGCAAATGGTCAACCAGTCGAGACGCAATGCATTGCCACAGACAATCCAGTTCTGGGCGTCTAAGGGCAGAAACTCCGCCAACGCGTCTTTCTGGCCGCGATACAGGACATCGCACTGAAACTCAGCAATGATCAGCGCTAGACGCGCAATCTCGGCTGGAAAGTGGCGCAATTCGATGCCCCGGAAGTTGGTCAGCGGTATTTCGCTGCCCAGATGCGGCTCACCCCGGCGGCGGTTGATCTCCGCCTCGATCTCACGCATCTGCTTGTAGGCAATCACCAAGAAGTTGCCAGAGCCGCAGGCCGGGTCGAACACACGGATGCGCGCCATGCGCTTGCGCAGGTTCAGCAGCTTGCGCTCGTTGTCACTGGCCTCTTTCAACTGCATGCGCAGGTCATCCAAAAATAAGGGATTCAAC
>CAZXNN010000661.1:0-1793 GCA_964641915.1 uncultured Nitrospira sp.
CTACGAAGAGCTGCCCGGCAGTCACCGACATCGCCGCCACGATCGTGGCGACAATCGGCGTCCAGAGTCGCTTCCACCAGCCGTCCAGATTGCTCTGGAAGAGCAGAAGCCAGATGGCAGCGATGACAGCCAGCGCGCAGGCGAACCGCACAGGGAAGCTGCCGAAGCCCGAAGCCGTAGCGGCAATAGTCATGACTGAGAACGCCGCGAGGTAGAACACCCCATCGCGCCAGCGCAGACGTCCGACATCGCCGAGCAGCATGAGAGCCGCCACGGCTAGACCGAATGCCATGCCGCCGATGTGAGCGGAGAACGCCACGCCTGCTGCTTCCTCGACACCGCCGAGCTGAGCCCAGAGCGACATCCACTGCATGACCAGATATTCGCCCAGGAAGAACACGCTCAGGGTGGTGATCAAGTTGAAGGTCGGCGTCATGCCATCCACGCGAGCGCGCGGATAGTACAGAACGTAGGCGCCGAGCACTCCTCCGATTGCACCTGAGGCTCCCAGGATGTGCCCGACTCCCGACGTGTCGGTAGCCAGGAAGGTGAGCGTCGCCGCGATGCCCGAGAGCAAGTAGAATGCGGCGAAGCGACCGTGTCCCATCCTTGCCTCGAGCGCGGGCGCGAAGCAGAAGAAGAACCACATGTTGCCGAAGATGTGAGAGAAACTGCCGTGCAGGAACATGGCCAGGAAGACGGCGATGATGCTCCTGCCGATCAGCCAGGGGTCGCCTGTGGCGATGCCGGTCGTGAACACGTCACGCACGGGCAGCCAACTGGAGATGGTGGTGTTCAACACGCCGCTCGTATCGAGCGTCATCTGCCCGATGTAAATCAGCACGTTGAGCGCGAAGATCGTCACCGACACCCAGGCGAACTTGGAGTAGCGCAGATTGTCCTTGAGAGGAATCATGACAGCTCCCCCTTTCGTTCGGACTTGATCTCGGCATCGAAGACGATGCCGAACTCGGCTTCAGCAGCCGTCGGCTGTCGATTCTGCTCCGCTTCCAGCAGATTGCGCTGCTGGCGGCGGAAGTGATACATGACGAAGAATGCCAGGAAGACGAGCAGCAGCGCTGCCTTGATGGGCGTCAACAACTGCGGCAAGACCGACACGAGAGTGCCGATCCCGGGCAGCTTTCTCACCCATTCCATCGACTCCTTGAGGAATTTCTGCACGCTGGCAGTCTCCTCGTCGACATCCGCGGTCTTTTCGACCTTTGGACGCTTCTTCGCCTGCTGAGCCAGAACAACGTCGGATACGCTGTCCGGCGCGAACGCATGCGTTGACGGTTCGGTCGCCGTGAATGCGGACTGTGCCACCGCCGGTGAGGCGAGGCCGGTCAGCGACAGGGCAGCCGCGACCGCCAGTGAGAGCAAGGCCGCTCTCACGCGGAAGACGGATTTGTTGATCATTTGATAGCTCCTAACTATGTTCTGAACGGCTTTGCGCCGCCCGTTGCTGCAACCGGCGACATGCCGGCTGCCAGTGCGGACGGCAAGACTGCCGCCCGACCTACACAGCGGACAGCTGGCGCCGTCCGTTACATCGAATAGGGCCGCTTGATCAGCTCGTCCACCTCCTTGAGGAGCTGGGCTTGCTCGGCGGCCGCCAGGGCGCGATCTTCGATGAGCACGCGGTCCAACTTGCGGAACACGCTCTTCACCACATTGGCCTGCGGCTCATCGGGCAGAGCCTCGATTTCCGCCAGCGTCATGCCTTCCAGCCCCGGATATACCGGCGCCATGAACGTGCGCACGACATTGCCGAGGCGCTTGTAGTGCGTCTT
>CAZXNN010000662.1:0-1791 GCA_964641915.1 uncultured Nitrospira sp.
CATTCCCCCAAGGTGGGCTGATGGCTGCGGCGGCGGGAGGCGGGACATGAAAGTCACTCCCGCCTCACGCCGGTGCGCTGAGCCATCAGCCGCGCCACTTTTTCTGAAAGAGGGCTGGTCTGCCCATCGGGCGTCGGTCAGGCTGACAGGCGAGAAGACACGCAGCGCCCGGTCACGAATCCAAACCCTATTCGCTCGACGAATTAACGTAGAGCTTTGGACCGGGCGCTGCGCGCTGAAACACAACGAATCACTCCAGATGCCGACGTCACGACGTCTCATTCTATCAGGTCTTCGCCGTTTCAGTGCCTGCGTGTCGTTTTGCAGTGTACCACCTGTTCCGGAGACTGCCTCATGACTCGGAAGACGACCAAGAACACGATCACGACCACGAAGACAAAGACGAAGATGCCGACGAACGCGCCGGCTCTGCCAGCCGCCGCGCCGGTGGTGATCATCGGCATCGATTGGGCCGATGAGCAGCATCTCGTCCATCTGATCGAACCGGGCGGACGGACGGCCAGCCGCACGCTGGCTCAAGACCCCGACGAGATCGCGCAGTGGATTCAGGAACTCCGGCAGCGCTTTCCCGGCGGCACGCTGGCGATCGCGCTGGAACAAAGTCGCGGCGCGCTGATGCACGCGCTGCTCGGCCTGGACGGGATCGAGCTGTATCCACTCAATCCCAAACAGTTGGCCCGGTATCGCGAGGCGCTCGATCCGTCCGGTGGCAAGAGCGATCCGCGGGACGCCGAATTGATCGCCCGGTTTCTGCTGCATCATCGGGATCAACTGCGCGTCTGGAAGCCCGACACGCCCGAGACCCGCCGGCTGGCTTTTCTCGCCGAATTCCGTCGCCGCCTCGTCGACGAACGCAAATCCCTGACGCAGCGGTTGTCCAGTCTGCTGAAGCTGTATTTCCCGCTGATCGTCAAGTTGTTCGGCCAGAATCTGCACCGCGAACTCGTGCTGGACCTGCTGGCCCGCTGGACGACGCTGAAGGAGTTGAAACGCGCGCATCCCAAAACGCTCCGCGACTTCTTCGCCCGGCATCACGTCCGTCAGGAACAACGGCAAACCGAACTGATCCGGGGGATCCGCGCGGCGACGCCCCTGACTCAGGACGAGGCGGTGATCGGACCCCATGCGCTGTATGTGCAAACGCTGGCGCGTCAACTGGCCGAACTCAACCAGGCCATCGACCGGTTCGACGAGGAACTCCGCCAGGCCGTCGCCCAGCATGCCGACGCGCCGATCTTCCAGGCGCTCGCCGGCGCCGGCGACGCCCTCGTCCCGCGGCTGATCGCCGCCTTCGGCTCCGACCGCGAACGGTACGAGTCCGCCGCAGAACTGCAGACGCAGAGCGGCATCGCCCCCGTCACCAAACGCAGCGGCCAGTCGTGCCTGATCGTCCGCCGGCACGCCTGCCCGAAGTTCTTGCGCCAGACGTTCCATGAATTCGCCAACTGCGCCCGCCAACGGAGCTCCTGGTCCGAGGCCTTTTACGCCCTGAAACGGTCCCAAGGCATGCAACACCACGCCGCCGTGCGGGCTCTGGCCTTCAAATGGATCCGACTTCTGTTCCGCCTGTGGAGAACGAAGACCATCTACTCTGAAACGGACTACATCCAACACCTGAAACAAAAACACAGCCCCCTGATCAAATTCCTCACGGCTACCCCTTGCTGAAAGCTCAGATGTCTACCCAACTCCCGAACCTCGATCCGCCAGGCGTTACCCTTCCCCGGCGAGGCGACGGGTCGGTACCATAAAAGGCGGTCGATTTGTGAG
>CAZXNN010000663.1:0-1786 GCA_964641915.1 uncultured Nitrospira sp.
GGCGCGAGGATCGAGAAGCTCGATGGGACTCCGGTGACGCGCTCTCCGCGAACGGTGCACTGGAGCCCGGTTCAGGCCGAAAAGGGCGGCTACAAACACTTCATGCTCAAGGAGATCTTCGAGCAGCCGCGGGCGGTCGAAGACACCTTGCGCGGGCGCGTCCTCCTTTCCGAAGGATTGGTGAGCGCCGAGGAAGTCGGACTCTCCGCGGGCTACCTTCTCCCCCACCGACTCACGGATGCCCATACGACCAAGCAGCAGGGCGTGGCCTTGATGCCCTCCTGGATGATGACTGTAACCGATCCCATGGGCGACAGCTGGTATCGCGGACAGATTTCTCTGGGCGCTGAGGTGGTGTACATCCAATTCCAGGAACCCTTTCTCACGCACGGCATGGGCTTTACGCCCAAGATCAAATACACCATGGTCGCGCACGACCGCATTCGCCCCTATGCCGAATTTGCCGGCGGCCCGTTCTGGACCGACCTCGCCGGAAAAATCCCCGAAGAATCCTCACGGTTCAATTTCATTCTGACCGCGGGATTCGGCTGTTCGTTCTTTCTGACGCCTCAGACATCATTCAACATCGGCTATCGGTTCCACCATATTTCCAACGCCGGCACGCGGTACCCCAACTTGGGACTCAACTCCAGCTTGCCGTTCGGCGGATTCTCGTTTTACTTCTGACGAAGGGGAAGGCCTGAACATTATGAAACAAACTACATACACATGCATCATGGCCGTGCTCGTCCTGAGCAGCGCCTTCTCCAGCGGCTGTACCAGGTCGATCGAGGTGATGCCTTCCACCGCCATGAACACGGACGCCGCCCCGACGTCCATTGCGAGCACCGAGCGCGTGCCGCTCATCCTCGACCAGGTGAAAGTCAGTCAGAATGGAGCACCTCAAAATCCATCCACTGAACTGGACCGCCGCCTGCTCGGCTCCTTACAAAGCCTCAAGCTCTTCTCCCATCTCTCCCTTGCCGAACAAGGATCGCCTGCCGACAGTGAGAAAGCGATCAGCGCCCATTTGACGATCGACGACGCCATCGACTCCCATCCCGGCGAAGCCGCCTGGAAAGGATTCGCGATTGGCACTTCCATGTTTCTCCTGGCGCCGGTGATGGACTTCCACTACGACTACGGAACCCACCTCACCTTAGAACTCGAGCGCTGGGATGGGACCGTCAAAACGTATCAGGCCGAGTCCTCCGGCACGGCGCGGTACAATCTCTTCAGTGCCAGTCCGTCGATGATTGCGGAGCTAAAGGGGCATGTGATGGAAGCGGGCATCACCGACCTCATGCACCAGCTCGTCAAAGACGCGACTTTCTACAATGCCAGCAGCGCCCCCTTGTCGGAACGGACCATCCATAGCGTCAGCGTCAAGTCGAAGCGCCGCGGGACTGCTGCCGTCTCCGTCTCCACCTCTGCCCCGGTCAAAGCGCACTGAAGCCTGGCAAAAACACGCCCTCTCGCCTGCCCCACAGCCGCGCCCTGTCACACACGGACCATCCATAGCGTCAGCGTCAAGTCGAAGCGCCGCGGGACTGCTGCCGTCTCCGTCTCCACCTCTGGCGCTGTCAAATCGCGCTAACGCCAGGGCAGGCGCCTTCCCTCTAACCCGACCCTGCCCGACTCGTCCTTTCTACAAAACGGCCTGGTCTCCCGCCGATTGCTAATGCTATGATGCGTCTCTCACAGCGGGAGCACACATGGACATCGAAGCCTTTCGTCAAATGGTCGTCAAAAACCCCAAGGGGTTCCTCGGGCGCTACGGCCTGGG
>CAZXNN010000664.1:0-1784 GCA_964641915.1 uncultured Nitrospira sp.
CTCGGCTATTGGTTTGTGGAACTAAGTCCGCGGTGCTGCCGGGTGGAATGCGGAAGAAGGGCTTGCCCTCGTCGGTTTGTCCATCCTGTCCGAGGACGTCGAACCGGGTGAGGAAGGATTCATTCGTCAGGGCTTCATGGTCTTCTCCAGCCAGGTTCGTAATTTTATCGAGGACAATGAGCAGGGAGTCGGCGATCAGCGGATCGGCGGTCATATTGCGGACACTGACGTCATAGCGATATTCGCTTGTAAAATTGTCGCGCCCGGTGAGCGTGACGATGACCGTGACCTTTCCGGTCAGATCGGTGAGTTGGTCCATAGGGGACGCCGTCGAGTCCGAACTGAAGCCGATTGCCCCGACGCTCAGCGCCGCGCCGACCAACCATGTGAACAGCGATTCTCTGCCTTGCATCGTGTGCCTCAGGATTCTGGGGAGTTGACTACGGGAGGACGCCGCGGAGCATAACAAAAACCGTTGGATTGATCGAGCCCCGGGTCCTGGTGTTGCCTTGACACCTCGTTTCGCCTGACGCTATTCTCGGCGCAGTCGATGGCCGTCTCTTTCCGATCTTTTTACGCATGACAGCTACAGCTTCTCGCGCCCCGTTGTTGATTCCCAAAGCTCTCGCGGCTCAGCTGCTGCGCCTCTACGACTTTCCGCATCCGACGATTCCTCGCCGCATCATCCGCGGGTACGATAGGCCGCATGCCGTTCGCACGGCGCGCATGTGCGCGGCCGTGGCCGCTGCTTTGGGGCATGACGCTGCGCGAGTGCGCCAGTATCAGATTGCTTGTGTTTTGCATGATTTGGGCCGGGCGGGGCTTGATCGTGTGCTGTTCGGGAAAATCTGGTCCTGGGCGAAAGCGCATGGGATTCCGACCAGGCCGCGTGAATGGCGGGCCCTACATCCGGAGACCTTGTATGGACGGGAGACCGAAGCCTTTCTCCGTCAATACAAGGTTGAGCTCGATGCAGCCGGTATCCCTATGACGGCCTGGGCCAAGGAGCAGGTTGAGATGCGGCTTGGTTATTCCCGGCGGCTTTCCCGCCGGCTGCGCACGGTGCGCGGCGAGATCAAGCAGATGGGCGTGCGGTGGGAGCCCTGGATGCAGCGGGTGATGCTCTATTACTATTATCCGGAGAAGCTGGCTGATTCCCCGGCGTGGGTGAAGCAGTTAGCGGAGATTCTGGTTGCGTGCGAACAGTTTGAAGCCTATAGCAATCAACAGCGCGGGCGTGATTACTATGTGCGGAAAAAGGAAACGCTCGCCGATGCGTTTGCCTATCTGGAGAAGTTGCAGCAGGAAGACATCTTGAGCCGGGCGGTGATGTCGGCGTTACGAAAGTTGGCCGCCGTCGGCGAGTTCGACCGGGTGTTGGAAGAAGCCCGGGGCTGTCGGCTTTCTCCTGGTGAACGGCGATTTCTTCGGCAGATGGAGTGTTGACATGGCCGTGAAGACGGTGACCTCTCGCGTGAAGATGCAGGGCGATACGCACATCGAGAATCTGACGAAATCGGTGCAAACCGCCGTCGCCGAGTCCGGTCTGAGCGCCGGTATCGTTACGGTGTTTGTGAAGCACACGACCGCGTCGATCATGATCATCGAAGACGAGCCGGGCATCCGCGCCGATACGAAGGCCTTTTGGGATCGCACCGTGCCGGCCGATCCCGCCTGGCAGCACAATACGAGAAATGCCGGTGAAGATAACGGGCACAGCCATCTCCGCGGGCAGCTGCAGGGGCCGTCCGTCACGATTCCGTTTTCCGACGGGGCGCTGCTGT
>CAZXNN010000665.1:0-1783 GCA_964641915.1 uncultured Nitrospira sp.
CCTTGCCGCGGCTCGATTTGAGAATTCCCGCTTCACTCATGCCGGACACGCTGGTATTCTTCGCGCGCGCCAGCACGTCGGCCACACCGAATTCGCCTTCGTCAAAACCCGATTGCTCGAACCACGCCAGGGCAAAGCGACTGTCCGCGTCGAAATCGCCTTCCTGCTCGGCGAGAACTTCGTCGAGCGTTTGATTGATGAGCGCCAATGCCTCGCGCACCGAGAGCGGTTTGCCTTCGGCATCGAGCACTTTGGCGTAGCGGGTGTAAACGGCCATGCCTGGGCCGATGGCGGCTTGCGCCAAATCCACTGGCGCGATGTTGCTTCCTTGCAGGCGAACGAGTGCTTCGGGCAATTCATTTTTAAGTGCCGTGAGAAACTCACGGCGTGTGGCGGTGGGTGCGTCTTCAGCATGCTTGCGGCAAACGAGGACAATGCTGGAGGCAAGGGCGTTGGTGCCAGTCTTGACCCCGCTAGGTCGCTCGGTCCGCATTGGCCAAGTTCCGCTGATAGCGAAACCGGCGCGGATCACCGCACCAAGAAACGTGTCCCAACCGGTGCTAGCGGTACCTCCTTCGTCATCATTCTCAGTCTGTTTAAATGCGTAATAAATGGTAACTGGAAACGTTGGATGAGTTTGTTCGGAGATGCGATGCATGGCTTGCGTCATGCCGTTGAGAAAAAAGCTCTCAGCCTTTTCTTTGCTGTCGTGGCGGTAAGGAGTCGCAACAAGCTCCTCAGCCTTGGGTACGCCGAGTGTGGCGAAGAGATCTGGGAGAACAAGTTGCAAGCAGCGACGTTGCCAAACATAAAAGAAGTCGGATAAATCCGCGTAGCCTACGTTGTCATAGTACGGTGGATCGGTAGAAACCACTTTTGATTTCGAGATGCTTTGAGACTGAGCATCCGATTGAAAGATCCACGCAGGTTTGTTCGATGCGCTTTGAATTGTTTTAGCTACTGAGCTGGTAGTGGCACCGAAATCGCCAGCTGCCCCTGCGAATGGGTTGACCTCTGGGAAATCCCAAGCCATGGGAATCGCTTGCCGGCTGAATAGATTGACGCTTTGATCTCTGCTTTGAGACCAGACCGCAAGTGCGTTGATTGTATTTGTTGTCCTACTAACGCTCAAGCCTAAATACACGCTCACCGCATCAGCATAAGCCATCGCACCGGTTCCTCCATCATCCAGCTTTATGCTATCATCAGGTAGTCCGGCTGCAACGGTGTCGCGTTTCACCTGTTCGCGTGCTTCGCTCACCAAATCGGAAAAGGTCGTCAGCGCCACGAGTTGGCGGGGGGTGAAGAGGTCGCCGAAAGTGGTCAATCCGTAGGGCGGTGTCCAGAGCGCGCGAAGATCGGGTGCAAGTGGTGTTTCTGGTTTCCACTTCGGGTTCGCTTGGCGTGCAACTGCTTCATGATCTGGTGTTGGTGGCAGGTATGCTCGTCCACGTTCGCCTTCAGCCACGATTGCCATCATGCGAGCGCTCATCCGCCCGGCCTTGCCCTCGGCCTTGATGTAGTCCCCAGCAATTGGAGTTCCCGACATCAAGCACTTGAAATTCGCTCCGCGCGAAAGCTTGGTTCCATTCTTCGCCGACTCAACATCTTTCGGCTTGCCAACCTTCACTGTGAAGCGATAGCAATCGCCTTCAATCACCGGCTCGACGTAAGCTTCCTTGCCCGGTTTGGTAGAGAGCATGAAAGTCGAAGCCAGCGGCACATCCACTTGCGCGAAAGCCGGATTCGGGCTTTTCACCGTGCGTGCCCAGAGCCAGGCGAT
>CAZXNN010000666.1:0-1769 GCA_964641915.1 uncultured Nitrospira sp.
CGCCCATCGGCCACACCCGCGACGGCCGTGGGCCACGGGCAGCAAGAAACCGGCCAGGAGACTCCGCTTCGTCTACTGGGCCGACGAAGAACGCGCCGACCTCGTGACCTGCCCCCCGTTTTCCGTCATGTCAGTAGGGTCGGTCCAGCTCACCTCCGGCTTCGCAGGGAGTTCCCAGGGAGCGGAGCAGGAATTGCTCGGCGCGGGCTGCACGCTGCTCAGCCCGCTCCGCGGGCGTTATCCAAACGGTCGTCTGCGGCAACTCCTGGCGCAGTTGAGCAAGCTTCACGACTTTGACCACCTGTGCCGCAGTTTTCAGCGTTCCGGAAACGGGGTGGGTCAATGTTTGCCATCGCACGCCCACCACTCCGTAAGGAATGCCCCCGGAGTCGATCCAGTTGTATACGCCAGGATCCGTGCGTGCGAATACAAACGTGATCGAGCCGTCGGGATTCTTCTTCGTCTGGTAATTGTTCAGGCTGCTGGTCCGGTGGACGTGCTCGGGCGAAACCAGAAACGGGCGATAGGAATTGACGCTCAGATACTGTGCCCCCAACATGTTCAGTGTAACAACGAGCGCCTCGTCTTCCCGGAGATTGAACAAGAAGGAGGTGAGGAATCCTAGGGCGCGATCCGGACCGAGTAGTTCGTCGGTCGACAGCTTTTGATCCTTCGATCCGGTTTCCTCAATCCAGCGGACGCGCAACTCCCCGAGCTTGTTCTCGGCGAGGTGGCCAAATCCCACCGAGATATTGACAATGGCCTTGACGCCGGAAGCGACAAGACCGGCAGCCTCCTCCGCCAGCGCCTCCAAGCTTTTCACTTTCGCAGTCCCGCGAGTGCGTTTCACCGCGAGCCTCACCGCGGGCAGCGAGCCGTCCCCGCGAATCTCGCGCGCCAAGACTTGCTTTGCGCCGGGCTTCAATTGCAAGTGGTTGAGACGGCCGTTGGCCGGCTCTGGACCCACGGTCAACGTGATCGTGCCGTCGGGATTGCGGGGAGTGTTCTCAGTGATAGTCAACGTGCCCAAAGGGACGTCGTTGCGCGGATCCGTGCCGTCATGCTGCAGCCAGTTGTAAACCATAAAGGTCAGCTGGGAAGGCAGGGTCTTACCCACCCGCACGTTGATCTCATAGGCTGAATCTTCATCAATCCGGAGGGCGCGATAAAACGTGTCGACGTTGTCTGCATACCAGCGGGAACCGGGCATGGTGTAGCCATGCCAGCGGCGTGGCGCAGCGTAAAGCCAGATGAAGGAGGGGTCGGCCGACGCTCCCATCGCGGCATTGAGTGACGCAAACATGGCGGTCTCTTCCAAAGCGGACCGCACGAAGCGAAGGGCCTCAGGCTTGGATGCGGCATCGCTCGCCTCCAAGGTCTTCAAGCCCTGTGCCACCGCCTGCCGCACGGGCGCGGTCGCCAGGATTTCCAGCGCCCGCTTCTCCACTGCCTGCGACGTTGGGCTGTTGGCGTCACTCTCTGCCCACCCCTGCGGATTGCCGGCTCGAACGATCGCCGAGGTACTGTGCTTGCCGGGTTCAGTTATCTTCGTTTCCGCTTGTTGGGCTGGGGCTGTTGCCGCGCTAAGTGCAGCCATCAACGTGACTGTACTGAGAACATAGAGCCTGGACGATCTCATAGTTCCTTATCTCTTTCTTAGTGTGCAGCCAGTTCAACAATCGGGGATCGGCTAGTTTGAACGACTTGTTCCAGGCCGCCTCGTCGCCACCGTACCGGAACAATTACTTCTTCGTACCTTCATCGGGCAA
>CAZXNN010000667.1:0-1768 GCA_964641915.1 uncultured Nitrospira sp.
TGTGGTCGGGACAGGCGTGTTATTGGAAGCGGCCCGCCAGGCAGGGGTCCGTCGATTTCTCCAAGTCAGTACCGATGAAGACTATGGTAGTGTCGAAACCGGGACATCGAGCGAAACCGATCGGCTGGCACCTCGCAGCCCCTATTCCGCGAGCAAGGCCGGCGGGGAGTTGCTGGCGCTCAGCTATTGGACGACGTACCAGTTCCCCGTGGTCGTGACCAGGGGGAGCAATACCTATGGTTCCCACCAGTATCCGGAGAAATTCATTCCTCTTTTTGTGACCAATGCGATCGATGCGCAGCTCCTCCCGCTCTATGGCGATGGCCGTCAGTGCCGCGACTGGCTTGCTGTCGAGGACCACTGTGCCGGGATTGAGCACGCATTCCTCCATGGAGAGCCCGGGACGGCCTACAACATCGGCGGGGGGAATGAGCGAGAGAATCTCACCGTGGCGGAGATGATTCTCGACTCTCTGGGGCAACCGAAGAGTTTATTGCGGTATGTCAGTGATCGACCCGGCCATGACCGCCGGTATGCGGTCGATTGCAGCCGGTTGCGGGAACTGGGCTGGAGGCCGGTCGTGTCGTTTGCTGATGGGCTTCACGAAACGGTCCGGTGGTATCAAGAGCATGAATCCTGGTGGCGGCCGATTAAGTCGGGCGAGTTCAAACGCTATTACGAAGAGCAGTATCGTCGTCGATTAGAAGAGGGGACGGCATGCGGATCCTGATTACCGGCGCCAACGGACAATTGGGGTGCGAATTACGTCGGGTATTCGTTTCCGAGACGCTCATCCTGAAGGATCTTCCTGATTTCGACCTCACCGGAACACGGGTAGAAGAGGAGGTCGCAGAGACAAGGCCGGATCTTGTCATTCATGCCGGAGCCTATACCGATGTCGATGGGGCCGAGCGCGAACCCGATCGGGCGATGGCGATCAATGCGGCTGGAACAGCGCAGGTGGCACGGGCGGCAGCGCGAGCCGGCGCGCGGTTGCTGTACATCTCGACGGACTATGTCTTTCCCGGCACTCAGCGATATCCCTACAGCGAAGACGATGTGCCGGCTCCCATCAATGCCTACGGGTTGTCGAAATGGAGAGGTGAGCAGGCGGTGGCGGAGTCGGGGGCGGATGCCCTGATCGTTCGTACGGCATGGCTCTACGGCTCGATGGGAAACAACTTCGTCAAGTCGATCATGCGTGCAGTTCGGACGCAGTCCTCCCTCCGGGTGGTCGACGATCAACGAGGATCCCCCACCTCCGTCGAAGATCTGGCCGCAGTCATTAAGGCCACGGCTGCAGGATCGTTACGAGGCATCCTGCATGTGACCAACCGGGGAGATTGCACATGGTACGAATTTGCCCGGGCGATTGTAGAGGAAATGAACCTCGACATTTCGGTCCTTCCCATCTCGACGGCAGAAGCCGGACGACTGGCTCCGCGCCCATCCTATTCGGTGCTCGGTCAGCAGCGGTTAGCGCGACTGGACCTGGTGCCTCGTGACTGGCGTGAGGCCCTGAACCAGTTCGTCAAGGCTGAGCGGGCATTGGTTACAGTCCATCCATAGCGTCGTCGGGTATCCCGGCCCTCTCCGTCCAATTCATTTTTCCTTTGTAACGAGCAGGTGAATCGGTAAGATGGGTGCATGGCTTCTGCCCTCCGTAGATTTTGCTAAGTGAGAGGACGTTCATGTCTGGGGATAAGAAGACTGAGAAAGAGAAAGGTTCCGAGCGAAGCCGGCTCAGTGAGATTCGCCTGTTTGCGAC
>CAZXNN010000668.1:0-1764 GCA_964641915.1 uncultured Nitrospira sp.
CACACCCTGCTCAGCGAGAACCCAGACTGCGCAGAAACGCTCGACAAGTACCGCATCAATCCAGGCAACGTCGGGTTCAAGGCCAAGCGCGACAAGCAGTTCGCAACAATCGTCGAGCACGCCATCAAGCGCGGCAAGCCGGTGCGCATCGGCGTCAACTGGGGCAGCCTCGATCAGGAGCTGCTGACCTCGCTGATGGATGAGAATGCGCGTTCGACCTCCCCCAAAACGGCGCGCGCCGTCATGCACGATGCGATCGTGCGGTCGGGCCACTTGAGCGCCGAGCGAGCGGTCGAGATCGGCCTGCCCGCCGACCGCATCGTCATCTCGGCGAAAGTCAGCGCCGTTCAGGATCTCGTCGCCGTCTACCGGCTGCTCGCTGCGCGGTGCAAATATGCTCTGCACGTCGGCTTGACCGAGGCCGGCATGGGGTCGAAAGGCATCGTCGCCTCGTCCGCCGCCATGGGCATCCTGCTGCAGGAGGGCATCGGCGACACCATCCGCTACTCTCTGACGCCCGAACCCGGCGGAGACCGCACGCTCGAAGTGCGCGCCGCCCAGGAGCTCTTGCAGACCATGGGGCTCAGGACCTTCATGCCCGTGGTCGCGGCATGTCCCGGATGCGGGCGCACGACCTCGACCGTTTTCCAGGAACTCGCGCGCGACATCGAGACCCACCTGCGCGTGAAGATGCCGGAATGGAAGGCGCGTTACCCCGGCGTCGAGGGACTGAACCTCGCGGTCATGGGTTGCATCGTCAATGGTCCGGGTGAGAGCAAGCATGCCGACATCGGCATCTCGCTGCCGGGGACAGGCGAGCAGCCCGCCGCACCCGTCTTCATCGACGGCAAGAAGGCCATGACGCTGCGGGGCCCACGCATCGCCGACGAGTTCAAGGCGATCGTTGAGGAGTACATCGAGAAGCGGTTTGGCGCGCGGTAGGTACAGTTTCGAGAAAGCAGCATGCACTTCTCGGCGGGGGAAGGACCACATGCCAGCGAATGACAAGAGACTTGCCGTGGGGCTCGACCTGATTAGGGCAACAGCAGCCTTACTTGTTTTTGCCGCCCATCTTCGCGGAGGAAGCTTCGTAGAGTTCGGTGCCCTTGACCCTGACCAGAGAACATTCATCACATCCGTGATATTCGCAATTACGCGCCTTGGCCGAGAGGCAGTTCTGACTTTTTTTGTGCTATCTGGATACTTGGTCGGCGGCCAGTTATTAAGAACCATCGCCGATGATACTTTCCGACTTGGTGACTATGCGATTGATCGAATCACACGCATATTTACCCCCCTTATTCCAGCATGCCTGCTGACGGCAGCTGTTGGAGTGATCATTTATCGGGAGAACACCGATTGGTTGCAAGTTTTTGGCAATATGGTTGGACTGAATGGCTTGTTGGTTGAAACGCTCCCCCTGAACAGCCCCTTATGGTCGCTCTCATGTGAAATCTGGTTTTACATCACCGGAGGCGCGATTGGCGTCCTTATGTGCCGCCCTAACAAGCTTGGCGCCGCCCTCATGCTCATCATGGCCTTGGTGGCGGCGTGGTTCTACGGACCAAGCTTGTTGCTGTTCTGGTCGATGGGCGCAGCAATGGCATTGTTGCCCAAGGTTCTCTATCCGGGGCGAATGGCGATCTTCGGCTGCCTGATCTTATGCGCAGGATCAATCTGCATTCAAATTTCGGGAGCCAGCCGGTCGTTCGCAACCATTCCGACCATCCCACCCGTCCTGGCGGAGTTTCTCGTTTGCGCCGG
>CAZXNN010000669.1:0-1763 GCA_964641915.1 uncultured Nitrospira sp.
AAAGCGACTGTCCGCGTCGAAATCGCCTTCCTGCTCGGCGAGAACTTCGTCGAGAGTCTGGTTGATGAGCGCCAGCGCCTCGCGCACCGAGAGCGGCTTGCCTTCGGCATCGAGCACTTTGGCATAGCGGGTGTAAACTGCCATGCCTGGGCCGATGGCGGCTTGCGCCAAATCCACTGGCGCGATGTTGCTCGCTTGCAGATGAGAAAGTGCATTCGGCAATTCAGTCTTGAGAGCAGCGAGGAATTCGCGGCGCGTGGCGGTCGGCGCATTTTCCGCGCGCTTGCGGCAGACGAGGACGATGCTGGAGGCGAGGGCGTTACTACCTAATCCAACTGAGCGCGCCTCCCGCTCAGTACGCATCGGCCAAGTGCCGGTGAGGGCAAAGCCCGCACGTATCACTGCATCGAGAAAGGTTTCCCAACCAGTGGACGCAGTTCCTTCGCTTTCGGTTTCAGACTGTTTGAAGGCGTAGTAAATCGTAACTGGAAAACCTGGGTGTGCTTGCTCAGCAAGCCGGTGCATGGCGCGAGTCATTCCCTCAAGGAAAAAGACCTCTGCTTGCACTTTACTGCCGTGGCGATAGGCCATGGCCACCAGTTCCTCCGACTTTGACACCACCAATGTGGCGAACATGTCCGGAAAGAAAAGTTGCAGAGCACGACGGAGCCACACATAGAAAAAATCCGAAAGGTCGGCATAGCCGATGTTATCAAAGTATGGCGGATCAGTCGAAACAACCTTGTTCAGTGACAAGCTTTGATTCGACGCGTCAGCATGTCGAGCAGTGCCTTGTCTCTTTGCGATGCTCCTTGAGAGTAGTTCTGCTGAAGTTTCCATCATTGAATACCATGAGCCCATTATAGAGAAGGGCGACAATTCAATGAAATCCCAGTTCATAGGAATGGCCTGTCGGGAAAAAAGCGCCCTTACATTCTGATTGGTGTTGTTCCAGCTACAAATTGAATTTGAGAGATCACTCCATCTTGAAGTAGCAAGTCCGAGATACACAACAATCGCATCGGCATAGGCACCAGCGTCGTTACCCCCATCCTTTAGTCCTGTGCCATCATCAGATAAGCCCGCTGCAAGAGCATCGCTCTTCACCTGCTCGCGCGCTTCGCTCACCAAATCGGAGAAGGTCGTCAGCGCCACGAGTTGGCGTGGAGTGAAGAGGTCGCCCCACGACGTAAGTCCGTATGGCGTGCAGTTACCACCTGTCATTCGGGTCGCAATCTCACCCTGTGGCCGCCAGGTTGGTTTTGCCTTTTGCGCTGCTTCCTCATGTTCAGGCGTCGGTGAAAGGTAAACTCGCCCGCGATCTCCTTCAGCCACAATCGTCATCAATTGAGCGCCCATGCGCTTCGCTTTACCCTCAGCTTTGATATAGTCCCCAGAGATCGGAGTGCCCGACATCAGGCAACGAAAATTCGCTCGCGCGAGTTTGGTCCCGTTCTTCGCCACTTCAATATCCTCGGGCTTGCCCACCTTCACAGTGAAGCGAAAGCTTTCGCCTTCAATTACCGGCTCGACAAAAGCTTCCTTGCCCGGTTTGGTGGAGAGCATGAAAGTCGAAGCGAGCGGCACATCCACGTGCGCGAAAGCCGGATTCGGGCTTTTCACCGTACGCGCCCAGAGCCAGGCAATCACGGTCAGTTTCTTGCTCACCAGCGGTTTCAAGTCCGGCCGCTCCTTTGCCATCTCAGCCGTGATTTCAATCTTGGGATAAAGATGGCCGATGCGTTTCTCGGCCTCGTCGCGCA
>CAZXNN010000670.1:0-1760 GCA_964641915.1 uncultured Nitrospira sp.
TGATCGAGGCGTTGGCCCGGCCGAGGAGGCGCCGGAGGATCCGCTACTCGACCGTCAGCAGCGCGTACATGCCTTCTTTGTAGTGGTTCACCTTGTCGCCATCGACGACGAGACATGAGAGCTCATACCGCCCTGGTTCGAGCACGGCCTTGCCTGTCTTTTCCTCGCCCAACTTGATGTTGGCAAGATTCAGCACGGGGGCCTCGAACTTCGTCTGGCCGACTTCGGCGCCTTCCTCAAGGCGGGCGACCACGAGTTGGTGCGTCGCCCCTGCTTCGCCGGCTCCATGGCCGCCGTGCCCATCTTCCTTGTGCGTCGCGCGGAACGTGACGGTCCCGGCCTTCACCGTTGCCGATGATGGCTCGATCGCCCAGTTCTTGAGGTTCACGGTGAGGCTCGCGCCGGACGCATCGCCAGCAGCCGGCGGAGCCGGCGCCTCGTTATCGCCACCGCACGCTACCGCAAGCGCGGTCAGCGCGGCCAGGCCGGCGGAGGTTGAGGACGCTCCCAATCTCCGCCAGCCGCTCAATCGAGATATCAGGGATGGTGCTCCGAGTGAGCGCCCGCGGGTGTCCCGGCGGGCATCTCGCCGTCGCTTCCCAGGCAGGCTGCCATGGCTTGCACCATGCCATCCATGTCCCCCATCCCCATCGGCATGCCGGCGCCGTGGTTGGCCATGGCCTCGAGCATCTGCGCGTACGCGTTCTCGCCGAGCATCTCCTTCATGTGATCCTGCATCGCGCCAGGCTGCATCGTCTGGCGCATGTCCATCGAGCCGGATCCGTTGTCGTGGTGGCTGTCGCCGGGCATCTGCGCGAAGGCAACACCCGTGGCAACTCCGATTGCGAGGACCGCGGGCAGGGCAGCGCTCGCCAGGACCTTCTGTTTGCGGTTCATGCTTCACTCCTTTTCGTTAGCCGGGGCAAGGATTGCGGCTCTCGGTCGTCCGAAAGCCGCTCCGTTCAGCGGCTGCGGCGATGTCCTCGATGGCAATGGCTTCGGACTGGGGGTCGACGCATGCCTCCTGGCGGGGCTCATCGAACCGTGCGGCGATTACGCCGGGAGTCGAGGGCTGCACGCGGTCGAGCATGGCGCCGCCTCCACAGTCCGGTTCGAAGCCGAAAGTCCGGAGGCGGCGTGGCGCATTCAACTGCCTCCGTGATTCAAAAGCTTCATGTGGACGGCCGCCAGCCCCAGGATGACCAGGATCGCCAGAGTCCAGGCGATTGGGCTGCCCACGGCACTCGCAAGCGAAATCGCGAGAGCCGTACCCACACACATGGCCATCATCAGAATGGCGATGCTGAGCATCGCCACGGTGGTGCCCTGGGAACCGTGGCTGTGGTCCATGCCCGGCTGCTCTGCCACTTCTACTATCACTGGTCGTAGGATGATCACAGTCGTCCGCCCCGGTACCCGGTCCAAGGACCGATCGGCCCGGCTGAATGGACCATCAGGGCCAGAGCGACAGGCGAGGGAGGCCGCTGGAAAGGAAGCGTCAACGACCGCGGTCCGCCGCAACGGATAGCGGGTCCCCGCTTCCCTCCATGTCAACGCCGAACCTCGAACCGGATCCGGGCAGCGGCAACCGGTCATGATTGCGCGAGGGATACACGTGAACGAAACCAATGGGCGCCGGCCACTGTCCACGGTTCGCGTCAACGCACGCGGTGAGGACTATCGCGTTGTCCGCGTCGGCGGGAACTTGTTCGTCTGTTCGAAGGAGAACGGCAGCTGCTGCTGTGGGTGGGAAGAGAAAG
>CAZXNN010000671.1:0-1758 GCA_964641915.1 uncultured Nitrospira sp.
GACCAATGAGAATTGGAGTAATCGATGGCTAAACCGCAGTGCAGGTAACCGCTGCAAGCGGAGAAACCTGACGACGGCATGCGCGAGAAGATGATCTCGATCAACCGCGTGACCAAGGTCGTCAAGGGTGGTCGCATTCTTGGCTTCGCGGCGCTGACCGTGGTCGGTGATGGGGACGGTCGCGTCGGCATGGGTAAGGGCAAGTCGAGAGAAGTTCCGGTCGCCGTGCAAAAGGCGATGGAGGAGGCACGACGCAACCTGGTCAAGGTCAGTCTCAGAAACGGCACCCTGCAGCACCGGGTGGTTGGCCATCATGGAGCGTCGCGCGTGATGATGCAACCGGCTCCAGAAGGCACCGGAATCATCGCCGGGGGGGCCATGCGTGCGGTTTTCGATGTCATGGGAATGGCCAATGTGGTAGCCAAGGCACACGGTTCGACCAATCCTTACAACATCGTGCGCGCCACGATCAACGGCCTGAGCTCGATGACTACTCCCGCTGAGGTGGCGGCGAAGCGGGGCAAGACGGTTGAGGAAATTCTGGGGTAAGTTATGGCTGCGAAGACAGTAAAGGTGACGCTCGTCAAGAGCCTGATCGGTACCAAGGTGTCTCATCGGGCAACCGTGCGCGGACTCGGTTTGCGCCGCCTGCACAGCAGTTCGATCCTTGAGGATACGCCGGCGGTACGAGGAATGGTCAACAAGGTTTCCTATCTGCTGAAGTGTGAGGGCTGAGATGAAGCTCAATTCGGTGGCGCCCGGAACGGGATCACGTCCCGACAAGAAACGCGTTGGGCGCGGGATCGGTTCCGGTTTCGGCAAGACCTGCGGCCGTGGTCACAAAGGGCAGAAATCGCGCGCCGGAGGTCTGCACAAGATCGGTTTCGAGGGCGGACAAATGCCGCTGCAGCGTCGGCTTCCGAAGCGCGGCTTCAAGTCCTTGACCAGTCGTTTCAACGTCGAGGTGCGTTTGTCCGAGCTCAACTGCCTGGCGGTGGAAGAAATAGACCTGGGGATCCTCAAGCAGGCAGGTGTTATCAGCCAACATGCGCTGTCGGCCAAGGTTGTTCTCTCGGGTGAAATCAGCCGCAAAGTGATCCTCAAGGGCGTCGGAGCGACTGCCGGGGCGCGCTCGGCAATCGAAGCGGCAGGCGGCAGTGTCGCCGACTAACCGCTGGTCAGAGGACGATCACCTTGGCGACTAATACAGCCACCCTCGGCAAAGGCGGCAAGTTCGGCGACCTCAAGCGCCGCTTGTGGTTCCTGCTGGGCGCTCTGGTCGTGTATCGGATCGGGTCGCATATCCCGGTGCCGGGTATCGACCCGGTGGTCCTGGCGGATCTGTTCAACAAGCAGCAGGGCGGGATCCTGGGCATGTTCAACATGTTTTCGGGGGGTGCGCTTTCGCGATTCACGATTTTTGCGTTGGGCATCATGCCGTACATCTCGGCCTCGATCATCATGCAGCTGATGACGCATGCCAGCCCTCAGCTGGAAGCCCTGAAAAAGGAAGGCGAGGCCGGACGGCGCAAGATTACGCAGTACACGCGTTATGGGACGGTCTTCCTGGCATTGTTCCAAGGAATCGGCATTGCCATTGCCGTGGAATCGCAGCCGGGGTTGGTGTTGGAACCCGGGCTGATGTTCCGTCTCGTGACGGTCACGACGCTGGTGACGGGGACAATGTTCCTGATGTGGCTTGGCGAGCAGGTGACCGAACGAGGGCTGGGCAACGGCATCTCGATCATCATCTTCGCC
>CAZXNN010000672.1:0-1754 GCA_964641915.1 uncultured Nitrospira sp.
CTTTGGCTTGACCCACTTGCAGCCACGACCGGTTGGTTCAAGAAGGAGCCTCAACGAAGTCGAAGCGCGCACATCAGCAAAGGCCATTAAGCTCGCGAAACGAGCAAAGGTGTTCACGCCCACCGGCCCGTATTCTGGCCTCGTGACCGGACTCGGTAACCCTGAGGTTACCAATCAGTGAGCGCAAGCGGCACAGAGCCTGGACCGGTGGTCCTTTAGTGGTATCTCCGCCAGTAATAGACCGGCCTGGCTTCCGCCGCTGCGTTGAAGTAGTCGATTCCAGTACGGGGGCTCCCTTCCCCAGTCCTCGATACGTCATCCTCCGTAAGTGGTCGCCATTCATGGTCGCGGTGAAATCCCCGAAAAATCTTCAGCTCGAGAGGATGCTGATGCAGTGCTCTCACCTGTGCCTCTTGGAGGCTCTCCCGGTTTGCGCCGCCCCGGAGGCTCGGATGAACCATTTGCACGTGGTCATCCTCCCAACCGCAGATCCGACAAATATCATAGCTTCCGGGCGGCTCTTCAAAGACCAAGAACCCGCAGGCTGGACAGGGATAGACCAGGATCACCCTGCGGCCCCAGACTCGCGTGAGGCTCTCATCGCCGATCCTGACCGCATCAGCCAAACACTCTACGACGTGTACCCAATCTCTACCCTGCAGGGATAGCTCGCGTTCAGTCGGACAATAGCTCGCGCGGACCCTTTCTGCTGCATCATCGAGAACCGCACGCGGCAAATCGGGCACAGCATCATGTAGGATGGTTTGCTTCAGGCCCGCGAGCAGTGTGCGCAAAGGAACGGCTTCCTCGCTCACAAGCGCTGTCTCAAGAACCTCCAGCCACCCACCGAGTGCTGGGTCTGGTGGCAGGACAAGCTTCCTGTTGCTGTTCCGTTCCAAAAATCGGAGCAGTCCCGCCACAAACCATCGCATGTCGCTGTTGAACTCTTCCTGAGTCATGGCGTCCTTCGAAAACTGCACAGCTCTGCTTCTCCGCGAGTCGCCGACTCCGCGGAACCAATCCTGCTGAACGATAGGGCGAAAGAGAAGGTGAGGTCAACTCTGAGGTCGGGTCGCAATTCGCGTACCCAACCGAGTTGCCGAGCCAGCCGAGAGCGACCTCGCTGACCCTCAAGCCGTCCCTCCCGCATCACCCAATGGCATAGGCACAGACTACGGCTGGGTTGCTCGGCACCCTGCTCACCGACACGATGACCTGACCCAAAGTCAGGTCCAGGCCCGCAGAATTCGTATCAGAGGATAAGACCTTTGGGCGTGGGTCCCTCACAACGGCCAACGGGTGGTACTTTCTCGGGCCGGCCGTGGAGTCGTCCGACCGATCTATGCCGAATCGGTCCGAATGGCCGTGGGGCATCGAAATTCCTCAGGGCCTTGGGCGCCTACCATCGTAGCTGACAGTGGGCCGTCGGACACACTCCGGCATCGCCTCACGCTTCAACGGCTGCTGGGGCCAGCCTCCTCCACTTGCCGATGTGCTCAACCTCGAGAGAATGCACTTGGCCATCCACCTATTGGATCGCGACCCACTCCTTTCCTTCAATGCTCGCAATCAACTTCCACGCGGGGCACAGTCCCCAACACGGCACCGGTCGTGAAGACCGCCGCCGCATAACAGGCGCTGCAGCGGCCGCAATTCAGCGGTGTCTCCAAGAGCACGCGTGATAGATCATGTTCTTGGCGGCTTTCCCTAGCGAGCAAGCACACTTGCGCCGCTGAGCTTACTGTTATGCGGCG
>CAZXNN010000673.1:0-1748 GCA_964641915.1 uncultured Nitrospira sp.
TTTAATCGACGTCAGAGGGGTGCGCAATTCATGCGACACATAGGCCACGAAGTCTTTGCGAATTTTTTCCAGGCGGCGCAGTTCGGTGATGTCGTGAAAGACCAGCACGGCGCAAGCTTCGTTTTCCCGTTCGCATCCCGCCACCGAGGTTTCGATATGCAGACAGCGCCCCCCTGGCGTGAGGGTAATCTCCGCTTCCTGGCCGGCCCGATTCGTGAGGATGGTCGTGATCAGGCTGTTGAGTTCCGGATGGGCCAACACGTCCGTGCTGATCTGCCCGCGAATTTCAGTGCGGCGGACATCGAACATGCGCTCGAGTGCCGGATTGATTTGGAGAATGCGCCCTCGGCAGTCCAAGACCATGACGCCCTCGACCATCGAGGTCAACATGGCGAGGAGTTGAGCGCGGTCTTCCGAGAGTTCGTCGATCTTCGTGCGGAGCTGGTCGGTCATATGATTGAGGGTTTCGCCCAGCAGGCCGACCTCGTCTTGGGAGTGAGTCTGGATGCGAATCGTCGCGTCGCCTGCCGAAAGGCGGCGCGCCACACTGGCGATGTCCGAGAGCGGCTGCGTAATATTGCGGGCCATCCAGAGGCTGAGCAGGAGGGCCATCAGAAAAGCGACCCCGAGCGCGATGGCCAGATTGCGTTGGAGTGTGGCCGTCTCCCGTTCCAGCATCGTCATCGGCAGGCCGACGCGCAGGACCACCGACTTGCCTGCATGGCGCAACTCCGTTCGGAGCGCCCGATACATGGTGCGAGCGCCGGTCGTGCGGCTGGCGCGTATATCTCGTCCCTGGCCGGTCGCGAGGGCTTGTTGAACTTCCGGCCGCGAGAGGTGATTTTCGACTGCCGAGAGTCCCGTGTCGTCCACGGCGCTATCGGCGATGACGATGCCGTCTGCGGCGACCAGCGTTACCCGAGCCAGCGCTTTCGCTCCCAGCTGACGGACGACGTCTCTCAGGTGTGTCTGTTGGTCCTGGGATAGCGGTGCGGCGAACGCCGACCGGAGGCTGTATTCCACCAGGTTGGTTCTGGCGTCCAGTACGTCGTTGAGTTGTGTGATCTCTTGTTGCTCGAGCGATTGCATGGCCAGCAGGCCGGCGACTGCAAGCCCGCAGGTGACGGCGAGGAGGCTGCCGAGGGTCACCTTCCAGCGGATGGACAATCTCATCCGGACCCGTCCGCTTCTTTGAGCTTATAGCCGAGCGATTTCACGGAAAGAATGGCGTCATCCAGCAACGGGAGCTTTTGTTTGAGCCGACGGATGTGCACATCGACGGTTCGGGTAGTGCCGTAGTACTCATAGCCCCAGACGGCGTTGAGCAGGACGTCGCGCGTCAGCACGCGTCCGGGATGGCGTAGCAGATGTTCGAGCAGCCCAAACTCTTTCGCCGTGAGGGGGACTTCTTTCCCTTTTACGGTGACTTCATGGCGAGTGAGATCCAGTATCAGCGGGCCGTAGGTGAAACTGGTCGGGCCGTCTTCCGGTTTGCGTTCAAGCCGGCGGAACAGCGCTTTGACCCGCGCGACCAGCGTTTTCGGGCTGAACGGCTTGGTCACGTAGTCGTCGGCGCCTAACTCAAGGCCGATGATCGTATCTGATTCTTCGGCCTTGGCCGTGAGCATGATGATCGGCAGCATGGCCGTGTCGGGGGCCGAGCGAAGCCGTTTGCAGATTTCGAGTCCGTCGATTTCAGGGAGCATCAGATCGAGCACGACGAGGTCGGGTTTTTCAGAGCGAACCTG
>CAZXNN010000674.1:0-1746 GCA_964641915.1 uncultured Nitrospira sp.
GGCCAAGGCCAGCCGTGGCGACTATACAGCAAGCGAAGACGACAATACGCTCGTACAGGGCATCGCGAATGACAAACAGGCGCTCGGCTACCTGCCCTTCGCCTACTTCGAACCGAACAAGAAGCGATTGAAGGCCGTCTCCGTCGACGGCGGGCACGGGCCGGTGAGCCCCTCGCGCGAGACCGTGGAAAACGGCTCTTACCAGCCGTTGTCGCGTCCCCTGTTTATTTACGTGAATGTGAAGTCGGCTTCGAGGCCCGAGGTGAAACGGTTCGTCGAGTTTTATCTGGCCCAAGTGCCGGTGCTGGCACCGCAAGTCAAGTATGTGCCGCTGCCGCCGCAGGCCTATGTTATGGCCGGGGAGAATTTCAAAAAGGGACGGCAGGGTACGGCCTTTCAAGGAGGCTCGACGATCGGGATGAAGATCGAAGAATTGCTCCGCCGGGAACCCAAACTCTAAGAGGCCAAAGGATGGACACGATGGATGCGCATATCGCCGAGATTCCGGCCGAGAAGCCGGTCGCCCGCAGGCGCTCCGAGCTGCGCGAGGAGCCCCGTCTCAAGGAAAAAGCGATCGAGCTGCTGTTACAGTCGGCGGCGTTTACCTCGGTGGCGATCACGCTGGGAATCGTCGGTGTGCTGGCCTATGAATCGTTTCATTTCTTCCAGCAGGTTTCCGTGGTGGACTTCTTGACGGACCGCCAATGGACCCCGTTGTTTGCCGACGCGCATTACGGGATTCTCCCCCTGGTCTCGGGAACGCTCGTGACCACTGCCGTGGCCTTGCTGGTGGCGGTCCCGATGGGGAGCCTGATCGCGATCTATTTGAGCGAGTACGCCTCCCGGTCGGTGCGCGAAACCGTGAAGCCGGTGCTGGAGTTGCTCAGCGCGGTGCCGACGGTCGTGTACGGATACTTCGCGCTGTTGTTCGTCACGCCCGCCTTGCAACAGGTTTGGCCGGACCTTCCCGGCTTCAACATGCTGAGCGCCGGGCTGGTAATCGGCTTCATGATCGTGCCCTATGTCAGTTCCGTCAGCGAGGATGCCATGCGCGCGGTGCCTGTGTATCTCCGCGAAGGCGCCTTTGCGTTGGGCGCCACCCGCATGCAAACGGCGCTGCGCGTCGTGTTTCCCTCCGCCCTCTCCGGCATCACAGCCGCCTATGTCCTCGGCGTCTCCCGGGCGATCGGCGAAACGATGGTCGTGGCCATTGCCGCGGGAATGCAACCGACGCTGACCCTGAATCCGCTGGAACCTGCGGCGACGATGACCGCGTACATTGTGCAGGTCAGCTTGGGAGACCTGCCGCACGGGAGCGTGGGCTATCAGACGATCTTTGCGACGGGGCTCATGCTCTTATTGATCACCCTGATGTTTAACATTGCGGGCCATGCGCTTAAAAAACGGTATCGCCAAGTATATTAAATCCACCGCCCTGCAACGCCGCATCATGCGGCGCAAGGGGCTCGATCGCTTCTTCGCCTTCGAAGGACTGGTCGTCATGGGCGTGGCCCTGGCCGTCTTGGGCGCGCTGGTCGCGCAACTGGCCGGCGATGGGGCAGGCCGCTTGTCCTGGCAATTCCTCACCTCTTTCCCGTCGCGATTTCCCGAGCAAGCCGGCATTCTGACCGCCTGGGTCGGCACGCTCCTGGTCATGCTGCTGACGGCGCTGACGGCCGTTCCGTTGGGCATCGGAGCCGCCATTTATCTGGAGGAATATGCCGCGAAAAGCTGGCTGACCGAAGT
>CAZXNN010000675.1:0-1745 GCA_964641915.1 uncultured Nitrospira sp.
CCATATAATCCGCCATCTCCGCGTCCGGTACCGGGCGACCCAGATAGGCGATAACATTCATCATCGAAGCGCCGAGCGCACTAGCGGCCCGCAAAGAATCCGCCTCGCCGACCGGGGTAAGCACGTCCGGCGGCATCAGAGCGCGCGTCGCCGGGTCCAGTTCGGTGGGCAGAGGCACACCGGGCACGCCATTGTTGAGCCCGTCGATCATCGTGACCACCAGTCCGGCATCGGCCAGGCGTCGACGCAAGTCGGCCTCGGTGAAACCCTGCCGCAGGGCTTCCATGAATGCAAAAGGCCGGACGGTGATTCTTTGGAACCCGTGGCGGGCGGCGATCTCGATGAAATCCGGCAGGGTCGACCGCAGCAGGTTCGCCGTCCCCAGTCCGATAGTTGGTAAGCTGGTCATTCGACGTCTTCTCCGTACCCTTGGGCCTGGCGTAGTTGGAAACTTCGTAGCGAGTAAAGCCGGCTTGTGTCAGCACCGTTTCGGCTGCCGCTTCCATCTCAACTTGAAGCACTTCATCCGGTGCAGGGACCAGTCCCCTGGCAATATCGTGCGCCAGCTTGGTGTCGTCTTCAACGGTGAGGGCATAACAAGAGATATGAGTTGGATTGAGTTGAAGAAGCGATTGTACGGTGGTTGTCCACGACACAAGACTTTGTCCAGGCAGACCGTACATGAGGTCGAGATTGATATTTGAAAATCCCGCAGTTCGGGCATGTTCGACTGCCTGCTCGGTTTCGGATACCGTGCCAGGGCGGCCAATTGGAATGAAGTCTTGGGGAGCCATGGATTCAGCTCCCAGACTGACCCGATTGAAGCCGGCTTTGGCGAGGGCTCTCAAATCAGCAAGTGTGACCGTAGAGGGATGAGCTTCAACGGTCACTTCGGCATCCGGCGCGACGGAATAGATGTTTCGAATATGGCCTAAAAGTGCAGCCAGCCTAAGACCTGGAATCACCGTGGGGGTCCCCCCTCCGAAGTAGATGCTCTGAAATGCGCGTTCTGCAAGGAGATTCTGCTGGCGATAGAGGGTCAGTTCACGTTCGAGCGCTGAAAGGTAGGCGTCGATGCGAGCCGGCGTGGCGATCTCCAGGTAGAAGGCGCAGAAGTGGCAGCGCTGCCGGCAGAGCGGAACATGGAGATAGAGCCCGATGTCTCTGTCCTGCTGCATGCGCTAGATCTTGAATGGTTGAGGTTTGCCGAAGTCTTTTTCAACGACGACTTCAATTTCGTCCTGGGCGGATTTCCCCCGATTGCGAATGTGCGCTGCCCAGCCAGGTTGACGGCGTAGCGACTCGAAGACCATCTTGAGAATGTCCGGTTTGATACGTGCTTCCCATTCGCCGGTCCAAGCGCGCTGATCCTCGTCCCCTTCGTAATCATCAGGGAAGCTGGCCTCCACGGTGAACCGGAGGTTGAAGGATTGTTCCTCACGATGCATAGGTGCCTCTCATTGCGATCTGGACAGGGGAATTTTATAATGGCCCCTAACAAGGAGCGTGTGACATGCCTATCTTCGAATATGTCTGTAGCGAATGTAAACATCGGTTTGAACTGTTGATCCGCCGGTCGGATGAAGCCGCATGCCCGAAATGTCAGGCAACGAGGCTGGAACAGCAGATCTCTTCGTTCGGGGTTGGCGCGACTGGAGGATGGGCATCTCCCGGTGCCGGATCCGGTGGGTCCTGCGGCAGCTGCGGCGATCCTCGTGGACCTGGCTCCTGTTCATCGAACTAGG
>CAZXNN010000676.1:0-1733 GCA_964641915.1 uncultured Nitrospira sp.
ATTTCACCAACCTCGATGTTATTCCTTTCCATAAAGAGGCATATATCCACTTCAGAAAACATGCCTTCCGAAGCAAAATCGCAGAGCGTTTGGAAGAACTCGCGCTTGAAGGCGGTTTGCCCTCCCAACGAGATCAGCGGCACCATTTCGATACCCCGGCTTCTTCTGTCCTTCTTGAGATGACTGATCAGCTTCGAAAAGTCTGTCGTGGCAACCTCATGAAACGGCGCAGCCGCAACGAGCGACGACGGATTGGCGCTAAAGTGCTCGCCAATGAGCCGACAACAGTATGGATGAAGAACCGTGTGCCCCTCGGCAAAATACAAAATCTCGCCGGACGACGCTTCGATGCCCGCGTGACAAAGTCTGACGCGGTCATCTACAAGGTCCAGATCCTCGGGAAAGCGGACAACGGCATCGCATCGCGAGAGCAGCGCACGGGCTTCCGCATCGTCCATCGCCTCCTGTTCGGAATGCCCTTCAATTATGACAATAACCTCATAGCTTGACCGCGGGACGTCCTGCGATAGCGTCGATTCAAGTGATCTCCATCCAGTGCCTTGGCGGTCGTACAGCGGTAAAATGATGGAGATCTTCATTCCCAAGATTCCTGTGACGACTTGCAGGGGAAAATCAATCTACGTGCTCAGCCTCTTGAATTCGGCTTTTAATCGAGTCCGTCGGAAGTAATTTACCCCCGCGCAGGCTCTCTCATCTCGAGCTTGTTCGCCTTCAAGAACTCGGTGATGTTGCTGAACGTCTCTGGATTTTGGAGTAGTGCAACCATGCGATTGCGCGCCTGTTCGTTATTCTGGATGATACGGAAGACGCTGACCAGGTAGGCGCGGAAGACCTCTCCAGAATGGCCATAGAACACGTCATCCCGATAGGCGGAGCAGGCGATTTCAAGGGCATTGGCCAAATCGGCGAAGGCGAACGCGCGCGCCGCCTCATCCGGAGCTCGAAGAAAGGCGGCCCAGTTTTGACGGAACGCCTCTCCCATTGCGATCAGTGCTGCGGCAGAGCCGGCCTTGCGCGCCAAACGAAATTGCGCTGCGGCATAGAGGAGCGCACCGATAGCAATCGGTAGACCGATCATAGTTGCGATCGATGACCAGTATTGAGCAGCTTCAGTTGACGGCAGCAAGCCGTTCAGTCCTTCGACGGTTGATCCGGTTCCGCTGGGGCCTGGGTCGTGGATTCGCCTGTGCTCGCTGGCTGCTGCTGCGCAGGTGCGGGCTGGCCGCCCGTGGATTGAAGGGCGTCTTGAATGTGGGTTGTAGCCATCTGCTTGGGGACCGCGCCCGCAAGGTGCTTCGTGGTCATTTGCTCCGTCTGACGACCGTCTCGCTCATCCTTCGCCATCAGTGATGCTCCCAATTCCGGATGCGTCCCGGGGGTACCCCAAGGTTGTAAGCTAATCTGCCGCTACTGGGTGGCGGGGTCAACCGCACCATCCGACTTCGGAGCCCCCCAATTGGCACAGGCCGTCGGACCCAAGTTTGGACCCAAGTTCGTGATTTTCGCCTCTGTTGATATTCCGCAGGTTGGCCTGAAAGCCACCTTGTCGGCGAAGAATTCGCCCAAACCGGTGATCGGGACGGAAGTATACGTTGAAGTGTACGTTGATGGGGGCCTAAACAATAATTTATTGTAAAATCAATAGTTTAGACGTATAGATGGCGGAAGGGGTGGGATTCGAACCCACGGTGCCCTTGCAGGCACGCCGGTTT
>CAZXNN010000677.1:0-1725 GCA_964641915.1 uncultured Nitrospira sp.
CCACGCTGCGCGTCCCGGTCTCGGCCTTCATTCCCGAAGCGTATGTGGAGGATCCGCACCATCGACTCTCGTGGTACAAGCGCCTGACGGCCTGCAAGCAAGTCGGTGAACTGGCCCTGCTCCATGGCGAAATCCAGGACCGGTACGGACTGCCGCCAGAACCGGTAGAGCGGCTCCTGGAAGTGATGCAGCTGCGCGTGCTGGCTAAACTGCTCCATATCAACGCGATCGAGGTGACCCACCAGTCGGCCATCGTCACGCTGGGACCCAAGGCCGCGATCCCTGAACCGGCCGTCCATGCCATGATGGATCGATTGAAAAAGCGGCTTCGCTTCCTCTCTCCACAGGCTTTTGAGATCCAGATGCCGCATGACGACTGGGGTTCGACCTTTGCCGAACTCAACACAACCTTGCAAAGCCTGGGACACTGTGATACCAACAAATCAACGACACAGCCGAAATCGGGCGCCTGAACCACACCGCGCTCTCGTACTGACTGGAAATAGAACATCGCTCATGCGCACTTTTCGCTCGACACTCGCCTTCGCCGCCCTGCTTTCCGGCTCCCTCTGGATCCTGCCCGGCTGCAACCCGCCGCAGGAAGAACCGGTCCTGGCGCTCGTCAATGGTCGTGCCATCACGCAATATGAGTTCGATGTTCGGTGGAACGAACTCTCCGAGGCCACCCGAGTCAAGTATGACAAGGAAGGCGGCAAGCGGCGGTTTCTTGATGAATTGATCACCCGCGAACTGCTGATGCAGGAAGCCCGTCGCCAGGGACTGGATCAGAACGATGCGATTCGTGACCGGGCACAACGCTACAAAGAACAGCTCGTGCTGGACGAACTCCTGAAAGATCGCCTCAGGGCCAAAGTCGAGCTCTCCCAGGTCGAATTGGACGCCTACTACGAAAAGCACGCCCACCAGCTGCTGGCCCCGCTCAAAGTCCAAGTCTCCCAGATGCTGTTGAATAATTATCCGGCGGCCAAAGATTTGAAAAAGCAGATCGAAGCCGGCGGCGATTTCGCTAAGTTCGCCCAGCGCTATTCCATCGACGACAAGACCAAAGCCAAAGGCGGGGACCTCGGTCCCTATCGGAAAGGCCTCCTCAACCCCGACGTCGATGCCATCGTCCAGACTCTCAGGCACGGCGTGATCAGTGAACCCATCAAGACCGACGCAGGCTACTACCTGGTCAAGGTCAGTCCGCTTGATAAAGAGACCATTCAGGCGGATCTCGCCACCCGGGAGCGGCTGCGTCAGGAATTGCTGGCGGACAAACGACGAAAACAGTTCGAAGAAGTGATCGCGGATATCCGGACCAAGGCCACAGTCCGTCTGGCCGACGCGTCTCGCTACATCACCGAAGACACCGGAAAACCGTAGGACTCACGCTTCCGGCTCCTCAAGACCCCTTCATTTCGTGTACAATCCGCTGGTCTGCCCCGTACTTAGCGAGGAGCATCGTGCCCGTGCATCTGAATCCGTTCTCCCACACCATCGTCTCCGTCGCGCTCGGACTGCTGATCTCTCTGCTTTGGCACTGGCCAGCCCCTTCGGCCTTTTCTGCCACTCAGCTGGAGGATCGGATTGTGGCAGTGGTAAATACCGACCTCATCATGCAATCCGACGTCAGGCACGAGCTGGCCCCTGAACAAGAGCGCATTCGCCAACAATATCACGGCGAAGAATTGGGCCAGCGACTGAAGACCGCCGAATACATGG
>CAZXNN010000678.1:0-1719 GCA_964641915.1 uncultured Nitrospira sp.
CCCAATATTTTTCTGGATTATATCCTGAAACCACCATTTCTCGCATGGCTCATGGTTATAACTCCACAGGTAAAGATGTTACTTACGATAATATGTCTTGGGCATCTACTGCGGGAGCTATTGTCACCACTTCTGAAGATTTATTAACTTGGTGGTATGATTTATTGCAAGGGAAAATTTTACCTCAAACACAGCTTCAAAAAATGATGAGCTTAGTCTGCGAAGGCCGAACCACGAATTGTCGTAGTGGACAACCTATTCCTCATATACGAGAGGGTGAATCTGGTTACGGTTATGGTCTTGGTATAATTCAAATGTCTTCTGGATCAAGCAGCATTGGTCCTGTGTGGTGGCATAATGGAACAACAGCAGGATACCGAGCAATAGTGATGTGGTTTCCAAAAAGTGATATCTATATGGCCCTCACGATTAATCAAGGACCTGGTTATTTATTAAAACCAACACTTCCGTTTGTCAGAAATGTTATCAGCGTTTTATTGACCGATGCCAATCCTTCTTTTGCTACGACAGTCAAACACAAAGTGAAAAAATATTCACATTCTGTTCGCCATCACCACAAATAATCAAAAGATCTAGCAGGTAAAAAACAAACTAAGCCGTCGTCAAAACTTTAACATCTGGATTTTTACTATACGCACTAATAATTTCTGCTACTAAAGTATCTATGACTCCACCTTTAGCTTCTTCATCGCTGAGGCCTAATTTCTCACGAGATTCAGATAATCGTTCTTCAATTAATTTCGTTGCGCTACCACTAGGAAATAATGCAGCCAATACTTTTCTCGCTTCGCGTGGCCCCAATTTTCGATATAATTGATTACGAATATTGGCATCTTCAGCTGTGGTACTAAAAGACCATAATTCAACAGGACCCAACGTACTCGTTAGCAATTGAATATTAATACCTTCTTTGGTCGCGAATTGCGCTAAGAATGTCGCACCACCTTCGCGAGGACCATGCACTCGATTTCGTAATGCCCTTACAGCCGTCGGCGATAATCCAAATACTTTTTGAGTCTTTGCGATAGCTTGCTCAGGACCTGCATCCATAATAAATACCGACGTCGCAAATTCAACCATCACATCATCAAAATCTTCCAAGGACTGAGACAACAATGCGATTTGAACTTTCCACTTTCGTCCTTCACGCATATCTTGAATAACTTGATCACGCACTGCTTGAACTTTCGACGTACGATGAAATTCATCAAACACCAATCGTTTTAAATCTTCTCTAATTTCTTGAACACGTTTTGAATGGTAATCACGATAAGCTTCTGTCATATCGCCCACATTTTCTTCGGTTAAGAAAAAATTTCGACCCAAAACATATCGTGCTAACATATACATTACTGACGTTTGTCGATTTGCAGCATCACCACCACTTTTCGCCACTTCATCTAAGTCTAACGAAACTACACGAGCATCACCAATATCAAATTTTGTTACTTGCGCAATAATTGGATATTCACGTACCGCACCTGAAATCATTCGAGAAAATGCAGCAACGAGGGTTTCACCTGTAGGTGCTTTAATTTTTCCGTAAAGATCTTCAATGGCAGGCATACGACAAATAGAAGCGGCCTCCGATAAAACAGGCATCGCATGACGTTGCGATAATGTCGCTTCATGCGTAAAACCAGCCGTAAATAATGCATCGGTGACTTCCCACCACGTAGAATGTTGATCCCGAATAAA
>CAZXNN010000679.1:0-1716 GCA_964641915.1 uncultured Nitrospira sp.
ACACGAATGGAAAGGGGCGACCGGCAAGACGGTGCAGGAGACGCACTGGTTGATGAGCACCAGCGAGTGGACCGGGGTGCCGCTTGCGACCCTGCTGTCTGAAGCGTGCATGAACCCGACCGCATCCTGGCTTCTGGCTGAAGGCAGCGATGCCGCAGCCATGACACGGAGCCTTCCTCTGGAAGAAGTACTCAAAGAGGCGTTGCTGTGCTATGCGCAAAACGGTGAGGCGCTCAGGCCGGAGCAGGGTTATCCGCTCCGACTCGTGATCCCCGGCTGGGAAGGCAATACTTGTATCAAGTGGATCAGACGATTGAAGCTTGGTCCTGCGCCCTTTATGACTCGCGAAGAAACCTCTCGCTATACCGACCTCATGCCGGACGGCACCGCCAAACAGTTTACGTTCGTGATGGAAGCCAAATCGGTGATCACAAGCCCGTCCGGTGGCCAACAGATCGAGCCGGGCTTCGTCGAGATTCGTGGATTGGCGTGGAGCGGGCGTGGAAAGATCGTCATGGCCGAGGTCAGCACGGACGGCGGGAAGTCCTGGCACACAGCTCAATTACAAGAGCCGGTGCTGTCGCAGTGTCACACGCGGTTTCGGTTCGGATGGCGCTGGAACGGAGACGAGACGATCATCCAAAGCCGCTGCACCGATGAGACCGGCTCTATTCAGCCGACCAGAGCGGCACTGGTCGCTGCCCGAGGCGTCCATTCGTTCTACCACTACCATGCGATTCACAGTTGGAAAATTGATCGACAAGGGAATGTGACCAATGCGCAGGTCTAGACCCGCAATGTCGATCATCCTGGCGCTGGGTCTGTTCCTGATGCCTATCGGGATTTCCACAGCGGAGGAAAGCCGCTACGGATTCGGGCAGCCGGCCACCGAGGCAGACATCAAGGCATGGAACATCGATGTTGCACCGAACGGAGTGGGGTTGCCACATGGTCGAGGAACAGTGCAGCAGGGTGCCAACCTTTACGCCACAAAGTGTGCCGCCTGCCATGGACCAACAGGAACGGAAGGGCCGAAAGATCGTGTGGTCGGCGGCCGGGGTTCGTTGGCCACGGAACACCCGATCAAGACCATCGGCAGTTACTGGCCCTATGCCACGACGTTGTACGACTACATCTTCCGCGCCATGCCGTTCACCGCGCCGCAATCGCTCACGCCAGACGAAGTGTATAGCCTCGTCGCCTGGTTGCTACACCAAAACGGTATCATTGAGAAGGATGCGGTGCTGGACGCCCGGACCCTTCCAACCATCCGGATGCCTAATCGCAATGGGTTCATTTCCGACTTGCGATCGGATGTGCCGATTCACTGATGGGTGAGTCGGGCATGTCGGCTTTGCTTCCGATCACTCCGGCTTCTTCCTGAAGACGATATCTCCGTAGTAGGCTTCTGCCGATTCACCGGTATTGTCGGTATCCGTCATGATGGCGATGCCGGAGATCATCGGCGGCTCTTCTCCGAAGGCCCGCTTGTAGTCGTCATAGACGTTGCGCTCTTCCGTCATCCAGGTGTTGACCTTCGTCGGCCCGCTTTCCACCACAATCATGTGCACCTGTTCCGTGTACGGGTTGGGCACCGCGGTTCCTACCGGTGCCCGGCTCTCCCAAATGTAATTGATGGCGCCGAGGGGCGGATAGCGTCCATAGATGAGTTTGGCCGCTTCGTCCGGCTTTTCGAGATCGACGAGATAACAACTG
>CAZXNN010000680.1:0-1708 GCA_964641915.1 uncultured Nitrospira sp.
GGGGTAGCCCGGCGGCGGCATGTAGCCCGGCGGCGGCTGCTGCTGACCATGCCCTTGCTGCCCGTAGTTCGGCTCAGGAGCCGGCGGCGGCGGCGGAGGCGGCGGGGGCGGCGCGGGCGCGGGCGCGGGCGGCGTCGCCGCCTGCGGCGGCGGGGGCTGTTGCATCTGGGGCTGCTGCATCATCTGGGGCTGCATCATGGGCTGCGGCATGACCGGGTACTGCATGACGATCGGAGCAGGCGGCGGCGCGTAGCCCGGCGGGTACATGTACCCCGGGGGCGGCTGCTGCGCCTGAGGGTGGCGGTCGCGGTCGTACCTGTCGTCACGGTCGCGACGACGCTCGTCGTCGTCACGGCGGCGGTTGTCGTCCTGGCGGCGGTTGTCGTCCTCGTCTCGGTGTCGCATGTCTGACCGTCCTTGGTCCCCGCTGATGGTCGCGAGGAGCATTCGCTTTTTCTCGGCCGACTCGGCCATCTTGATCGGATCCATCCGAAAGTAGACGGAGCCCTGGTGTACCCACACGTTGGATGCGTTGTCGCGCACGTGGTAGCGGTACTCGGACTCTTCGCCGGTCCAGAAGTGGGTGGCGATGTACTCCTTCAGCTCGTCGTAGCAGAGCGCCTGCGCGCCGGAGATCGTCCCGAGCGTCTCGCCCGCCGCGCCGCTCGACGACAGGCCTGCGCCAGGCGCGCTCGGCTTGTGCAGGACGATGCGAATCCGGTACGACGGCCACTTCATCCGGTGCGTGTACTCCGACGGCACCTTCTGGCGGGTCTCGCGGTCCCACACGAGCAGGGGCTCGTCGCTCATGGCGATGCTGTCGTACGCCAGGTACGACGGCTGCGGAGGCCCGCCGCGCGTCTTCGGCGGCTCGGGCGGGCTCTGAGGCGGCGGATGAAATTCCCCTTGCATCGGTGGTTCTCCTTCGGTGGCCCGCAAGAATGCGGGAGGCAGTGCATGAGCGGCGCGCGTCGTCGCGGGACGCGGCGGCGGCGCGACGGGAGTCGGCTCTTCTGCCTCGTCCTCGTCGTCCTCGTCGTCCTCGTCCTCGTCGGGATCGAGGAAGGGTTCCACGGGCGGCGGTGGGGCCGCCCTCTTCTTGGGCGGCGCGGGCTTCTTGGCTGCTGCCATCTTGGCTTTCTTCCCCCGTTTTACGGGAGATACGCGATGTCCTGGATCACGGCCTTTTTGATCTTCGACGCGATCTTGTTCGTGAACAGGCCGGTCACCAGCGCCCGCCTCTTTTCGTTGGTCACCGGCAGGCCCATCCTGGCGTCCGACTCCGGCGTCTCGAGCAGCGTCACCACCCGCTTCAGGTCCGGCGCCGCGTAGCTCGTCACGTCCGATACCAGCGTCAGGCCGGTGATCAGCAGCTCGCCCTGGTCGAGCGGCAGAAAGCCCATCTGCGCCAACTGCGTCGCCAGGTTCGAGCCCGTCGTGAAGGCCGCGGTGTACGTCAGTTCGATCATGCTCATTCGTCGTCGTCTCCGGTGTCGGTTCCGTTTTTGTCGAGGTCGATGCGGACTCCGCCCGCCGCAACATCGAGGATGATACGCGGACTAGCTTCCCGAAGTGCGGATGCTGCACCACGTCCAGCGCGTTTCGCGCGCTTGGCCGCATTGACGACGCGCTCTCCGTGTCGGATGGCCCTGCTTGCTTCGGAGAAAACGGAGGTGACGGCATCGAGGAATCCATCGGCAGCCTTGGG
>CAZXNN010000681.1:0-1702 GCA_964641915.1 uncultured Nitrospira sp.
CGGACGAGGAGTTGAAAGCGCAGTCGGATGTGCTCATGCGCGCCTTGGCGAGTTTTGGCATCATCGGCAAGGTGACGGAAGTGCGGCCCGGCCCGGTCGTGACGATGTATGAGTTCGAGCCGTCGCCGGGAACCAAGGTCGCGAGGATTGTGAATCTGGCGGACGATCTGGCTCTGGGGCTGAAGGCCATTAGCTTGCGTATTGTCGCGCCGATCCCGGGGAAGTCGGTGGTTGGGATCGAAGTGCCGAACATGGCTCGCGAAACGGTGTCGATGAAAGAAGTGGTGATGAGCGAGACCTTCACGAAGGCCCGCTCGAAGCTCACGCTGGCACTGGGCAAGGATATCTTCGGTGCTCCGGCGATCGCGGATCTCAAGACGATGCCGCATCTGCTGGTGGCCGGCGCGACCGGGGCCGGTAAGAGCGTTGGCCTCAATACAATGTTGTTGAGCATTCTGTTTTCCGCGCGGCCGAGCGAGGTCAAGCTGCTCCTGATCGATCCGAAGATGCTGGAGTTTTCGTCGTATGACGGCATCCCCCACTTGCTGCGGCCCGTCATCACCGATGCGAAATCGGCGGCGCGCGGGTTGGGATGGGTGGTCGCCGAGATGGAACGGCGGTACAAGTTGCTGTCGGAAGCCGGCGTGCGGAATATCGACGCGTACAATCGCAAGGTAGCTGGGTTGCATGAGGTGTTTGCGGAAGAGACGGCTGCGGCGAATCAGCCTGAATTGCCGATCCAGTTTCTGACCGAAGAGCAGCGTCTTTCCGCCGGCGAATCGACGGATCCCGAGGTCGCCCCCGGTCCTCGCGATCGTCCGACGCCGCCTGAGCCGCTGCCCTACATTGTCGTGATGATCGATGAGTTGGCCGATTTGATGATGGTGGCGCCGAAGGACGTTGAGGACAAGATTGCCCGGCTGGCGCAGATGGCCAGGGCGTCCGGCATCCACCTCGTGCTGGCGACGCAGCGGCCGTCGGTGGATGTGTTGACGGGTTTGATCAAGGCGAACTTTCCCGCCCGGATCGCCTTCCAGGTTTCGTCGAAGACTGATTCACGCACGATTCTTGACGCCAACGGCGCCGAAGCGTTGCTGGGCCGCGGCGATATGTTGTATCTGGCCTCAGGCACGGGACGGTTGGCCCGGCTGCACGGATCCTTCGTCTCCGATGACGATGTGCGGCGGGTCGTGGACTTTGTGAAGAAGCAGGCGCTGCCCAAATACGATCCCGAGCTGCAATCATTGAAGCAGGAAGACGCGGCGGAAGAGGAAGCGAAGGATGAAGTCTATGAGCAGGCGAAAGATTTGATTCTCTCGACCGGTCAGGCCTCCGCATCGTTGATTCAGCGGCGGTTGCGCGTCGGCTATCCCCGCGCTGCTCGGATGATTGAGCAAATGGAAGCGGATGGGATTGTTGGTGCGGCGGGCCGAGACGGGCGCCGGGAAGTGTTGGGCCGCCGTGGCCCGGTGGGAGCTACTGAAGCATGAGTGTATGGAAAATCTTGATGTTCGTTGGGATGACGGTCTGTCTTCCGGTGTGGCCGGTTTGGAGCGCCGATGACGTACCCGATGAGAAGGCCATGCAGGAAGTGCACGAGGTCGTGAGGCTGTTGCAGGCCCGTTATGAGAAAACGAAAGACCTTCAGGCGGATTTTACACAAAAGACCAGAATCGAAGGATTCGAGCGGCCGGTGACGTCT
>CAZXNN010000682.1:0-1702 GCA_964641915.1 uncultured Nitrospira sp.
TGTCTGCGACGGGCACTTCGTCGGCGAAGGCAGAGGGGGGCACCCCGAGTGGCACCCCGACATCCACGACCGCAGGGTCGCTCACTTCGCGATCAGCACTGGACGCGCTGCGCCCGCCTGGAACTTGGACGTCCCGGGGAATTGTGCGCCGGGGAACCGGTGGGTCTGCGTGGTCGTACGCGACGGCCAGGCCATCGGCATCGTGAAGCTGGGCCCGTGGTCGTTCGCTGAAGCGCCAGAGGAGGGATCGAAGGAGGCGGACGAGCCGAAGGACGCGCTCTCGCCTGGTGGACCGGCGACGAGCGTGCCTGCTGGTAGCTCGCGCAGCGCCTTCGGGCCTTCTTTCGGCAGCGACGTAGGGTACCGCATGCTCACGGCGCAAGAAGCGGACGAGCGATCTCGCCGCGTCGAGCGCAAAGTGCAGGCGGCCCACGAAGATCGCTACAAGGCCTGGCTGAACAAGACGTACGGGCGAACGCCGCCGTCTCGTGAAGAGCTGACGGCGTGCGAGGTCGGCCGTGGAGCCGAGCTCTCGCTCGAGGCGCTCTCGCGACTGCGGGATCAAGATCTCATCGAGGTTGACATGAGTCTCACCGAGTACGGCGCTGCCGTTCTCTCGATGCTGCGCATGGGGCAGCGATGACCAAGGCAGAGACGACCGAATCGACGGTGCGGGGCAACCTGGTGGCCGCGGTGCAGGCGGCGGAGCGCATGGCCGACGCCGTCGACTCGCTCTACCGAAGCGGCAGGTTGAACCAGGAGATGGAGGTACGCGTCGCCGTCACGGCGCTCCGCGAGGCGATGCACGGGCTTTGCCTCGACAGCCCGCCCGGCCAGATCGGAGGTCTCGCCTCCGCGGAGCCGGCCCGGTGGGCGATTCGACGCAAGAAAGATGGGTTGGTGCTGCCGAAGAGGTGGACCGACTTCGGTGCGTGCCTAGACGCGTGCGCGCCTGGCGACGAGCCTGTCGAGCTCGACGCCACCGGGCTGCCCGTCGAGACGGCCACGCTCGACGAGTCCACGCCCGCCGAGGAGCCGGTCGAGACGGCGAAGCCGGTGAGGATGTGGGTAGTATGGGACGGTACCGGGTACTACGCCGACCCGCCGAACGAATGCCCCACTAGCGACATCTCGCGCGCAGCGCGCTACTCATGCGAGCAGAAGCTCTATTTCCTTCCGGGTCGCAACGTCCCCGTGCTCGTCCACCCCGACGGCACGGTCACGCTCGCCGAGCACGCGCCCGCGGCAGACGAGAGCGACATGAAGCCCCGCGCACCAGGCTGCGAGTGCCACTGGGAGGAAGGCGACAGCCCGTGCCGAATCCACGGCCACGAGCCCCCGCCCGCCGGGCAGCCGGTCGAGGCGAAGCCGGTGCGGATGTGGGTCTCGAAGCGGGCGTCTGACGGGCTCTACTACTGTGCGAGATTGCCGATGTGGGATCGACCTTTGATCGCCGCATACCTCTGGACCTACCCACCCAACGCCCCAGGCTCGACGCGTGTCAACGTCCCCGTCCTCGTCCACCCCGACGGCACGGTCACGCTCGCCGACGCCAAGAAGGACCACACGCCCGACCGCACGCCCGTCGACGAGCGCTTCGCGTGGTCTCAATACGCCGTGTGGCGTACGGCGGTGACGGAAAAGGCGAAGGCCGCGGTCGAAGCTCACTACTTTGACAACGAAAGATCACCGGGCCACGAGT
>CAZXNN010000683.1:0-1701 GCA_964641915.1 uncultured Nitrospira sp.
CGGATATGGATGTAGTTCCGTTTGCAGTGGCCTTCGAACACCACGACGGCTCGATCATGCACCGCGCGCCATACGAAGTCGTTGACCAGGAGATCCATCCGCATTCGAGGAGACGCGCCAAAGACTGTGGCCAGCCGAAGGGTGATCGCGTTGCCGCGATCCAGCACGACCCGCTCGGCTTTGACCTTCGTCTCGCCATACAAGCTGATGGGCCGTAACGGCGAATCCTCGGTGCAGGGAACTCCCGGTTGCCCGATGCCATACCCGCTGTTGGTGACCGGGAAGATGATCTGCTGCTGTTGCGATGTCAGCTTGGTAAGCATCTGCACGGCTTCAAAATTGATCGTGTAGGCGCCCACTCGATCACGATTGCACAACGGCGCTCCCACCAGCGCAGCAAGCGGAATGACGATGTCGGCTTCACGGAGGAGGTCCGTGACGATGCGTTCATCCCGGCAATCCCCGCGGACGACACGGAAGGCTTCGAATGCGCAGCAATCCAACAGGCTGTTTTGTCGATAGAGAAAATTGTCGAGGACGGTGACGCGATGACCCCGGTCGAGAAGCTGTTTGCACAGCACCGATCCGATATAGCCCGCTCCTCCGGTCACAAGTACGTGTGTCTGTTTGGTAGGCATTGAGTTGGCTACTCCTAGGACTGATGACAGAGTGGAAGGGACCCGCTCGAGACTTTGTCCCCTGATGATGAGTGATCAATAAACCAACGCACCGTCGCTTCGAGGCCGCTTCTCAGACTGGCGAAGCGGCAATCAGGAAACCGCTGGGAAAATGACCGGCTTTGCAAGCGCTTTACCAGCACGCCTTCCGGTTGACTGCAATCGAATACGATCGGACCCGAGTAACCCATCACCGACGCGATGTTTTCTGCCAAGGTTTGAATGGTGATGCCCTCGTCCGGGGCAATGATAGTCGTGGTGGAGTCAAGGGTCCGTTGGACGGCCTCGACAGCAAGTTTTGCGACGTCGTCGACAAAGACGAATTGGCGCACCGCCCGGCCGCTGCCCCACACGACAAAAGGATTCCCGCTTGATTTGGCCGCCCAGCAACGGCTGATCAGCGCACCCACCACATGACCGCTTTCCGGATCAAACGAATCTTGGGGACCATAGAACGTGACCGGTGCCAGTGTGGTCCACTTCCAGCCCGTGTCTTTCGCAACAAGACGAGTGTGGAGATCCAGCATCCGCTTGGCATAGCCGTACCCCGCATTGCCCTCATATGGCAGCGCGGCCTGGAGATCGCTTTCAGTCGTCGCCCGATCGGAAAATAGAGGAAAGGCGCAACTTGAAAGAAACGCCACAAGTCTTTGTATTCCAAGGGAGCGAGCAGCGGATAGTACTGCCGTATTGATCAGTGCATTATCTTCAAAAAATCGGCTATTGTTCGCTGCATTGGCTTTTACGCCCCCGACCAATCCAGCGAGATGAAGGATTTGCCCTGGCCGGATGTTCTCAAGCAGATGCTGTGCGACGCTGCGGTCGCGGAGGTCTCCGTCTGCGCGCGAGAGGAAAATCGCATCGGGACGGATCTTCCGAATCGCCGATCCCAGCAGGCCGGTCCCACCGGTCACCAGTAGCGGGCCTGTCATGCAGCCTCCAGGACAATCTGCGATATCGTGGCGACGTCGACCGGCGTCAGTGCCGCGTGGTTTGGGAGAAAGAAGCCGCAGTGGTGAATCCG
>CAZXNN010000684.1:0-1700 GCA_964641915.1 uncultured Nitrospira sp.
GATCTTGCGAAGGACGCCTCGCGATGAAATGAGCTCTGACCTTCTACTGCTTCACCTGAAGCAACATGAGTCCACGGCGATTTTGCTGGTAGCATGACTCGGCATGGTCAAAGCAAAACGGCTGCTCCTTACCGAATGATACAATAGCGACCTGCTTGGGACTGATCCCGGCTTCATGAAGGTATGTCTTTGCTGCCTTCGCCCGCTTGTCGCCAAGAACCATGTTGTAATCGGTCGTTCCTCGCTCGTCACAATGGCCTTCAATTTTCAGGACGGCACCAGGATGATCCTTCAACCAGCTTGCATCGCGATTCAGCGCTTCCATGGCGGCATCGGATACGGTCCACTGATCGTAACCAAAAAATACGTCCTGGAGTCCTGCTTCAATGGCTGCCTTCTCTTCCTTCGTCAACTCGGCGCGCCGCCTCGTGGTGACATCGGGTGGATTCAGCGAAGCTCGGTAGCCGCTTTGAGCCAACCGTTCTTCGTCGGGATTCTGAGAAAATCCCCTGAGCTCTCCAGATGCACCCCCGCGTGCCATTCCTGGGAAATGGGGATTGACCCCCTCGCCATTCCAACTTTCCGAGGCAACGGAATTTTTCGATCTATCCGACTGCGCTTGCGCTTTGTCCTTGTCTGTAGGTGCAGACGTGACATCCCCATCGGACTGAAGCCATTTCATACCGCAACCCTGACTCACAATCATGACTACACCCAGCATGACCACACTAGTCATAGAAACATTTCTTCCCGTCATACAATTCTCCTCAGTTAATAATTCCTATCGTGATGCGATCGTCAGAGCCTCTTTTCGAATGCGTGTGAATCTCAGAATTCTGCAAGAGGACTCGGCGTCCCTGCGTGAAGACGATCAGTGCAAATCGTTAGATCAACTATAGCACCAGGCTCAGAATTGTCTTCCCCGAGAGGGAGCCGCCGTTGGGTATTTAGCGATAGAGCTGATCGGGGATTGCAGGGGCCAGAATAACCTGATTAGAACGACCTTGGATGGACTGACGCTAAGCAGCCGCAAGCCATTAAATTATTAGGGGAAACGCTGATACTTGAGAACTGTAGACAACCGGAGAGAGGACACCCCGGCGTCATAAAAGAGCACGGAGCGGACGAGATACCGAGTTACACGACGACGCATTAACTAGCGTGAAATCTTACGGTCCGACCACCGGGCCGGTCGCATAACCGTCCCCAATCCGGCAACAGCGCAGATTAATGCCAGCATCGAAAGACCCACAGCAAGAAGAAAAGCTGCCTTTACTTCATGCAATCCGGGGATCATCATCGCTCCCTCCCAATCTATTTACCCACACTGCCATCCACACATGCAGTACCAGGCACCCATGGGCTCTTCTTTCTGGAGGATCCGCACAGCAAGGGCATGAACGCATCCATCGCCACCGAGCTGATGCTAGAAGCTTACCAGACTGCTTTCTTCCATGCCTCTCTTTTCGGCAATAACCACCCATGTGATACCCCGGACACCCCCGCCGGAACTATTTTTATTTTAGGGCAGTGGCTATCTGAATACTATTCCCCATTGGCGGGAGATAGTCCGTGTGAGTTAATAATACCGGGCAGGATACACTTCTTACTTGTCAATCACTTAGAAGCCAGTCCATCGGTGCGAGTGGTGCGCCCGGCAGGAATTGAACCTGCGACCTACGGGTTCGAAGCCCGGCGCT
>CAZXNN010000685.1:0-1700 GCA_964641915.1 uncultured Nitrospira sp.
GGGTCTACAACTTCATGATGGTTCCGTTGCAAGGAACCATGTTTGCCATTCTGGCGTTCTTCATCGCCTCGGCGGCCTATCGCTCGTTCCGTGCCAGAAGCCGGGAGGCCGCCGTGCTGCTGATTGCGGCCGTGATCGTCATGATGGGCCGTGTTCCGCTGGGCGAATTTTTGGTGCCGATCAGCGGGGATATTTCCCAGTGGATTCTGAACGTGCTGAACGCATCTGTGCGCCGGGCGATTTTGATCGGCGTCAGCCTGGGAGCCGTGGCTCTGTCGTTTAAAATCATTTTCGGCGTGGAGCGATCGTATCTGGGCGGAGGGAAAGAGTGATGATGAGCAATCAGTTGTTAGCCGTCAGCTCTCAGCTCCGGAGTCGGCGGCTCGTTTGTAACCTGAAGGCTGATTGCTGATGGCCGAATGCTTGATAGCGACGAAGGAGCTTCTGTGACCTTCGCGGAACGCATGCTCAATATCGACCGGCGGATCATCTTTGTGGTGATCGGGCTGTGCACCCTCCTGCCGCTGCTCTATCCGGTTGGTCTGCCTATCAAGATCTCGCAGGAAGTGCGCGGTGTCTACGATCACATCGAAAGCCTGCCCGAGCGCTCGGTGGTACTCCTCTCTCTCGATTTCGATCCCGCCTCGAAGCCGGAACTCTATCCGCAGGCCGTGGCCATTCTCCGCCATGCGTTCAAGAAGAATCTTCGGGTGGTTGCGATGACCCTGTGGGTCTCCGGTACGGGCATGGCCGACGAGTTATTGAGCAAGGTGGCGACCGAATCGGGCAAGCAGCGCGGCGCCGACTATGTCTTTCTCGGGTGGAGCCCGGGAGGGACGGCTGTCATCATCAACATGGGGCAGGATCTCTACAACGCCTTTCCCAGCGATTATGGCGGCAAGCCAACCAAAGGACAGCCGGTGCTGGAGGGGGTCAACAGTCTGAAGGACGTCACCTATGCAGTCAGTCTGGGCGCGGGGAATCCCGGCGTCGAGGCCTGGTACGTCTTCGGGAAGGACAAGTACAAATTCGAGCTGGGCGGCGGTTGCACGGGGGTGATTGCACCGGGCTTGTACCCCTTGCTGCGAAGCGGCCAGATCAACGGGCTGATCGGCGGGCTGCGGGGCGCGGCGGAATACGAAAGTCTGATCGGGCAAAAGGGCCGGGCCGTGGCGGGGATGGATGCACAATCGGCAACGCACGTTGCGATTATCGTCCTGGTGGGGCTCTGTAACATTTTCTACTTCACGCTCAGGCGCCAGGCTCGTCAACAAGGCTCGCAGTCATAGGGGATAGACCAAGCAATGGATGCAACAATCATCGGGGCGTGGGTGGCCACAGGGCTGACGCTGTTTATCTTCTCTTTTTTGTATAAGGATAATCCGCTCTTTAAGCTGGCGGAGAATCTCTATGTCGGCGTGTCGGTCGGCTACACGATCGTGAAGACCTATGACACGGTGATCGTGCACCTGATCTGGAAACCCATCGTCGAGAACCAGGAGTGGACGCTTCTGATACCCGTCACGATTGGCTTGCTCATGCTGACGCGCTATGTGCCGAAAGCCGCCTGGTTGTCGCGCTATGCGTTTGCGTTTATCGTCGGGGTGGGGGCGGGGCTGGCGATTCCGCGCACCGTATCGTCGTTGATCCTAAAGCAGATTGAGGACACGGTCCGGCCATTGCTGGTACTTGTGCCGGGA
>CAZXNN010000686.1:0-1693 GCA_964641915.1 uncultured Nitrospira sp.
GATGGAAGGACTCACTCGACTTATATGCATTATCGAGCGGGTAAATCAGTCCATCAATCTCGACCTCTTCATTGAGGGGATCGTGCTGACTATGTTCGATGCACGCAATACTTTGGCGCGCCAGGTGTCCGAACAAGTCCGAAACCATTTTGGAAGCAAGGTCTACCAAGCCGTCATTCCTCGAAATGTGACATTGGCTGAAGCCCCGAGCTATGGTCGGCCAGGCATTCTCTATAATGCGGCCTCATCGGGATCGCAGGCGTATCTCTTACTCGCAAAGGAGTTTCTCGACCATGGAGAAAAAAGCACTAGGTAGAGGTCTTGATGCATTGTTGCCGGGTGGCCGACCGACCATCCCAAGCAATGCGGCAGATGTTCAGCAGATCAGAATTGATGCGATTGTACCGAATCGCTACCAACCTCGGCAAATCTTCCATCCCGCCGAGCTCGCCGAACTCGCAGCCTCAATAAAAGAAAGCGGCCTGCTTCAGCCGATTTTAGTCCGTCGAAAAGGTGACGGCATTTTCGAGCTCATATCAGGCGAGCGGCGATGGCGCGCCACCAAAGAGGCCGGCCTCGACACCATCCAAGCTGTCATACGCAATTGCAGCGACCAAGAAGCGATTCTCTTCGCCCTCGTTGAAAACCTTCAGCGGGAAGACCTCAATCCCATGGAAACCGCCAGAGCGTATTCGAGAATGATGAATGAATTCGGATTGACTCACGACAGCATCGCTCAAAAGGTCGGCTGTGATCGGTCCTCTGTGGCTAATTCCGTACGTCTACTCAACCTCCACCACGATGTACAAGCCCTTGTGGAGTCCGGAACCCTTTCGGCCGGACACGCCAAAGCCCTTCTGGCACTGGATACTCCTGAGACTCAATGCAAACTTGCAAAGACGGTTGCGGCCCGCGCCCTTTCCGTTCGCGAGACCGAACGTCTCGTCACCACCTCAAGCACCACAAGAAAACGGACAAAACCACTAACGACCGCGTCGAATTGGAGCGACGTAGAATCACGGCTCCAAAAGCGGTTTGGCACACGCGTCACAATCGAAGCAGGCCGAAAAGGCGGGAAAGTCGTCATCCACTATTATTCCGCCCCAGAGCTAGAGGGAATCATCGACAACCTCCTCGCCTAGACCGCCTCACTCTCGCCACACCTCAGACGCATGCTGAGAAAGGCATATTTGTTGCTTTTCTCTCAACTAACGCTAAATATCTTCTCTAGACACTCCGATACAGCACCTAACAGGGGCTAACCCCATCATCTCTTATCCCGAACCCAGAGGAGGAGCATCGATCATGTGGAAATCAGACAAGCAGGACGGAAAGCGCACGATGGCAGAGGAAGTGGAAGCTGAAGACATCTCGCTGGCTTCAAACCTGGGCCGCCAGGAAGCCTCAGAAGATGTCAGCGCATTTGTCGGCAAAGGCGTAGAGTTTAAAGGCACCATCTCGTACAACGGAACCGTAAGAATTGATGGATCCCTCGACGGAGAAATCCATACCGAAGGAGTCCTCCTCGTGGGTGAAGAGGCAGTCATCACGGCCAAAGTGACGGCCGGCACCATTGTCTGCAAAGGGAAAATCACGGGCGATGTCGTCGCGAAAGAAAAGATTAAGCTTCGCGCCCCAGCCATCGTCAACGGTGGAATAAAAACCCCCATGCTTTCAATCGAAGAAGGCGTGC
>CAZXNN010000687.1:0-1674 GCA_964641915.1 uncultured Nitrospira sp.
AGAGACCATCGCGAAGCTCCGTTCGGCTTTGTCATAGACCCGGTGCCCAGGACTTACCATGCGATAGGGCTACATTAGGCCTCATGGCTCTACCCCGATAGATCGAGCTGGATTTCGTCCTTTCCATTGTGCTTAACTAGAGACGTATGGTTCTTTGAATTCCCCCTCGAGGTCATGACGGTATGAGGACTCAACGGCCTTATATCTATCCTCAATTCCCACAGCTAGGAGTCAAGACGCTCCCCGGGCCTGTGCTATTATCGTGTCCGCTTGATGTCTTCGCTTTCTACCCCACCGGTTGGCGGAGAGAGAACAGCGTGCCGAGCCTAAAGGTGGTGCAGTGATTTTTCGCGGTCCTGAAAGTCTTCAGTATCCATCTCGCAAGGAATTTCAGCATCTGGCTGAAATCATGTATCAAGTCCGAGGGGTACAAACGAGAGCTGATCTCCCGCAACTGACATCAGCAATGAGTTCGTTGATTCCCTATCAATTTTCAGCTTGTGGCGCCTATGCTCTTCAGCACAAGGCCTTTCAGATTTCCCACACAAATTACAATGCCGAGCTGCACGAGCTATATCTCTCCCAAGGATATACGGCCGACCCTGCCATTCAACTCTTGCAATCGAGTCCCACGAGCCTGGTTTCGAGCGAGGACTCCCCTGAGCTTGTCATTCCAAGAGAAGTCACAAGCCTCAAGCTCGATTTTGGGATTAAGACCTGTCTGTCGATCGGAGTTCGCGGAGTCCTCGGTCAATGCACCTGGTTCGTGTACAGCAATTTTGACCGCAAGCTACTCTGGAAGTTGCGCACGATGATGCAAATCCTCGCGCCGCATTTTCATCTCGCATATATGCGGGCTACGACGTGGAACGATGGAATTCATCCCCAAGCGACCAGGGTGGAGTTAACGGCCCGCGAAACGGAGATCATGCGGTGGGTGGCGGAAGGCAAAACAAACTGGGAGATTTCGATCATCCTGCACGTGAGCTTGAATACCGTTAAATTTCATTTAAAGAACGTGTACCAAAAACTCGGCGGTGTGGAAAACCGCTGGGCTGCTATTGCTCAATGGCAACGCCAATCAGGTGAGATACATTTCCCTCCCTCTCACAATCCGAACCAGCGCTAAACTGCCGCTCCCCTTCTCGCTCCCTCTGGCTTCTTCTAGCCTCGTAAGACTGACAACCTATCAGCCCGGACCGTTCGCCCTTATTCATTTATAGTCCCGAACCGAGCCTCCTCCACACGCCCCTAGAGTCCATCTCAGGCTTCAAATCCGATTTGCATCACCTACTCAACCGGGTAGGTCCAATCATCTTTCATCTCCCCTACACTTCCGAAAAACCAAGGAGGGCACCCATGGCCACAGCCGAATGCCAGATAGCCAAATCCGTAGCAGTACACACTCTGCTCGAGCTTCTTCAGCAGCGCAAAACGCGTCGATTTGGTTGCGGAATGGAACTTCCCGGAGGACCGCTTCGTTATCGAAGCACGATGCCTCCCATCCCCTTGTGCCACGAGGAAATTCATCATCTCTTATACGCCGGAGTCGGGGAAACAGGACGGCATCTCGCCGACATGCAGTACGCCCGCCGGCCAGGGCGGGAAGACGGACAAGGCATGGCGATCATGAACTTTCAGGGCAGGACCGTGGCCAGCGCCTGCGCCGCCAAT
>CAZXNN010000688.1:0-1673 GCA_964641915.1 uncultured Nitrospira sp.
GCGACGGCCTTGCCGTTCCGATGTGTCCGCACCTCAAAGTACGCCGAACACTCGGGATCAGCTGCAAAGGCCACCCTCAACGACTGCCCCCATGAGCGGAAGGCTAAGGGGGCACACCTCGTGGCCTTTGTCAGTTGCATCCCGTTGTTCGACAGCCGGTAATTCATGCGACCTGCCCGATCCGCGAGAACTCTGCCGCGATTGCCTGAGCTACTCTCCGGGAACACTGATACTGCTCGCTCGCATCAACGGCTCCCTCGCCAAACACTACGACAGCCAACTCTGGCCCGCATCGATCAACGAATGCAAACGTGTTGCCTTGAGCCCAAATCGCCGGGAGGAGTTGCCCTTCAAGGGAGGCGAATGTCTTCTTCGCCGCACCAAGGGGACCAAGGAGAGCGGAAGCTAGGCCGCCGTCATGGAGCGTGGAGTAGTCGCCCACGCGAGAGACCTCGCCGGCGGCTGAAATGAGCGCGCCGCAAATGAGGCCGTGCCCTCGGAGTACGCGGCTGAGAGCCTCTTCACGAAGAGCTGAGGTTGAGATGCTCACCTCAAGCTGTGCCTGTCGAACACTGCAATAACCTGCGAGGGCGGCAGTCCGTTCGTGACGACCTCGTCAGGTTCATTGCATTGTTATCCGGCGCTGCCCACCACGCCTACCACATCGGCTCGCCCGTAGTTCCTGATGAGCAACAGGTCCTCCGCCCCGGGGACGATCCACACGAAGTTCGGAGTCTTGCTGTAGGCACCGACGGTCTGGCCACTCGCAGGATCCAAGACAGCAATATTGAAGCCGGGTCCGGTTGCGATGAGCTTCTGCCGCCACGGGTAACGGATGCCGCCCGGGGGGCACTCGCCAAAATCTGCAAGTGGGCGCGTCCACGCGATACGGCCCGTGTGCGATGCGATCGCAACTAGTTCGCGCCCTATTTTCAGGAAGATGTAACCAAGAAGGCAATATGCCTGTCCCATCGGTTCGGAGGTTGGCCAGCGCCACGCCACCTCTCCAGTCTCGAGGTGGAGCGCTTCCAAGACCTCGCCTTCCTGCTGAACCACGACGTTCTGAAGCAGCCAGAGGCCATGAGGTCCCGGGGAATCGACCAGCATCAGTTGATCGCGTCTCCAGAGGAGGCGACGACTCGACAAATCATAGAGTGCACACGCCGTCTCGGGCCACCGCAGCAGCACGCGCCCAGCACCATGGCGCATCGCTGTCCCCGGGAGCTCCCAGGTCTCTAGTGCGACTCCGGTGGATGGATCGAGCACCGTGAGCTCGGTGGCACCCTGGCAGATGTATAGGGACTCACCCTCGATTCGGGGCCTGCCGCTGGCGAGCCACCGAGTGCGCCCTGTGGCTGGCTCGACGCCCCGAATCAAGTCGCCATCGTCGTTCTCCAGAATCAAGGTGTCATGGATAGCCCCGAATACCTCCCAACGCTTCGCGGGCATCTCCCAAGCAACACAACGCTCCTTTCGCTGATACGCGAGAATCGAGCCATGGGAGTAGGACAAGAAGACATAGGAGCCAGTTACAACCCCATGCATGAATGTCCGCTTGGGGTAGTAGAGCGTCTCCTTTCGCGTCAGTCGCACGGTGGTATCCCCCGAACGCCCGGATAACACTGGGTTAACCGGCAAGCAGGCGGCGAGAAGCGGCTGCTTGTCCGGTTCAA
>CAZXNN010000689.1:0-1667 GCA_964641915.1 uncultured Nitrospira sp.
CGCGACGGCCGACGCTCAATGGCGACGAGGTCGACTCGTTCCGGACCAACTACCCAGGATGCCACCTCGCCGTCTGCTGCTGGTCGGGCGCGGTCGACGCCGAGCCGCTGCTCTGGTGGTACGAGCCCATGTACCCGCAGATCCTCTTCGCGCCGGCACTGGACGCGCACGATGGCCTGCCACCGAGGCTGAACGACGAGGTGGACGTCGACCACGTGGTGTCCTTCGGCTCGACGCTGAGGCCTGGGTACGACCACGAGGTCCGCTATCGCGACGTTCTGCCAGATGTCGCCCGCGCGCTGCTGCCGAGCTCGGTGTCGGGGACCAGGGTGACTGGGCGCATGCACAACGGCGACTTCCTCGGCGACCGGGCGCACACGAGATCGGCGATGCGCGGCCGCCCCGTCGTGCTGACCGGCGGCACGGCTGTCAATCCTGTCGCCATCGTCACCAAGAACATTCGCCTGGATGGGTGGAGCTGACATGGCCCGACTCAAGAGCGCGGATATGAAAAAGAAGCCGGGGCGTCGCGAGGACGCGTACGCGGCCCGCACCTGGTCTCTCTACGTGACGTACCGTGGCAAGGTCGACGAGGGGCTCGACCAGGCCGTGCGCGAAGCGGTGAGCGCCGCGTGTGACGGCACGCCGCAGCCGGCAACGTGGCTGAGGCGGATGCGGGTCACCGCGGTCGAGTACGACGCGCCCGATCTGCGCCGTCTCGTGTACGAGCTGCCGAACCGAGAGGTCGCAGAGCAGTGCGCGGGGGCCGCCGAGCGCGCGTTTACCGCGCTGAGCACCAAGAAGCGGGGCACGTCGGCGGAGGACTTCCGCACGAACATCACCGACGGCGTGAGCTCGGCACGGGTCGTCGGTGGAAAGTCGGAGAGCCGAGTCGCAGAGACCATCCAGGTCGACTGGCACCTGCACGTCACGTACGAGGGCCCGATCAACACGTCGCTCGACGCTGCCGTCCGGCGCGCGGTCAAGGACGAGTGCGTCGCCGCTGCGGCGTGCGACTCCGACTACGACTTCGAGACGAGCACGCGCTCGCTCTACATCTCGGTGCCGGCGTCCGCCGGGGAGCAATGTGTCCAGGCGGCCGTGCGGGCCTACAAGAACTTCCTCGGTGCCATGCGGGCGACCAAGTCGCGCGCTCCCAGGCCGGAGAAGTTCAACGCGGGCATGTGCGGCGGCAACGTCGTGGTCGTTCCCGCGTCGACGCAGACGGTGGTGCTCGATCCGCCCGCGCCCGCCAAGGCAGCTCGCGTGGACGTGCGGTCCTATCTGGACAGCCTCGTCTGGGACAACGTGCCGCGCCTCGGCGTCGTGGGCCGCGATGGTTCACCCGGGTGGCTTTCGAAGTATCTGGGCGCCGTCGTCGACCAGGAAACGACCGAAGCGGGGCGCAGGTTCCTCATCGGCGCCGTGGCGCGCGTCTACGAGCCCGGCTGCAAGGTCCACGTGCTCGTGCTGTCGGGCCCGCAGGGCAACGGCAAGAGCCGCGCGCTGCGAGCTCTCGCCGAGCCCTGGTCCATGGAGATGTCGCCGACGTCGAAGAGCGTCTGGCGGGATATCCACGGCGCTTGGCTCGTCGAGGTCGACTCCGCCGACCTCTGGCAGCGCTCGGCGCGAGAGTTCATCGACAGGACGTCCGATCCTTCGCGGCG
>CAZXNN010000690.1:0-1663 GCA_964641915.1 uncultured Nitrospira sp.
CGTCGTGAAAGAGCTCGAGCTTGACGGAATCCATTAACTGACGATTGTCCGGCAGATAGGAGTGCCACTCGACAAACTGGCGCAACCAGCTGAACGCCTTGCTGTCCTTCTCTGCGACTTTATCCTGTTCTTTGTATTTCCAATGCGCCGCAATCCCGTACTCAGCCACCCGATGCATTTCGTCGGTTCGAATCTGGAATTCGACGTGCTCGCCCTTCGGCCCGACCACCGTCGTGTGCAGCGATTGATACAGGTTGGATTTGGGAATCGCGATGTAGTCCTTAAACCGGCCGGGAAGCGGGCGCCAGAGCGAATGAATCACCCCGAGCAGAGCATAGCAGTTCATCTTCGTATCGGTGATGATCCGCAAGGCCGTGAGGTCGTAGACTTCCTCAAAAGAAATGTCCTGCTTGTTCATCTTCTGATAAATGCCGTACAGGTGCTTCGGACGTCCGTATACCGTCCCCTGCAACCCGACGTCGGTCAGCGCCTTCTCAACCAGATCGCGCACTTCCTGAATGTACTGCTCCCGGTCTTCATCGCGCTTCGCAACGCGCACACGCAGCATTTCGTACACATCAGGCTTGAGGTGCTTGAGGCACAAGTCCTCCAGCTCGTTCTTCACCCACCCGATCCCGATCCGGTTCGCGAGCGGGGCGTAAATCTCCAGCGTCTCCTGGGCGATTTCCTGCCGCTTTGCCTCGCTCAAATGTTCCAGGGTCCGCATATTGTGGAGGCGATCGGCCAGTTTGATGATGACGACGCGGATATCGTCCGCCATCGACAGGACCATTTTGCGGAAATTCTCCGCCTGCTTTTCTTCATAGCTCCGGAACGTGATCTTGCCGATCTTCGTCACTCCGTCGACCAGATGGACCACTTCTTTCCCGAACTCGCGCTCCAGCTCAGCCGGCGTCGCCACCGTATCTTCTAACGTGTCGTGCAACAGCCCCGCCACCACCGCCGCCACATCAGTCTTCAGCAAGGTCAGCACGCCTGCCACCGCGACCGGATGCTGCACGTAGGGCTCGCCGGAACGGCGCGTTTGCCCTTGATGAGCTTTCGCAGAAAAGTCGTAGGCCTTGCGCACCAGACTGAGATCGGCCTCCGGCTGATAGCTCCGCACACGTTCGAGGAGCTGATCGATACCGGTGACTGTTTCGTAGACCATCGACGCGTTACTCCCTAGCCGTCGCGCGCATATCCCGGATGCGCAATTGAATGCGGTCATGCCCGTTCCAGTGATTGATCTCGGGCGTGAAGGCCAGATCCACTGGCTGGTTGAGTGTCAAACCCTGTTCCGACAATGACTTCATGCCGAACCCGATACTGTCGAACGGCAGCGACCGCCCTTGGCGGACCGTCATCTTCAAATGTTTCTCACCGACGACCCGCGCTTCCATGATCGCCAACCCCTTCACGGCAAACATCGGTTCGGGATTCCCCGCTCCGAAAGGATGCAACGAGCCGATTTCCTGGATGAGGCGCATGTTCACCTCGGTCAGCGACACTTCGGAGTCGAGGTGCAGGGTAGGAACCGCATTTCCGGTGGATGACCAGGCCCCTGCGACCGCCGCGAACCGTGCCTGGAACTCCGGCAGGCGGGATTCTTGAATCGTCAGCCCGGCCGCACTGGCATGCCCGCCGAACGCCACGAGCAGAT
>CAZXNN010000691.1:0-1663 GCA_964641915.1 uncultured Nitrospira sp.
TGCTCCAAAACATTGAACCGCCCGGCTCCGACAAAGTCGTTCGGCTGACGGCTGGATCCAAAGCCATGACGGACAGTGCTGGGATTTACCTGTCCTACGCCAAATATGTCGCCTACGGAATGCCGGCCAGCGAAGAATTGCTGGAGGATGAGATACAGGGATAAAAACGTTTTTCCTATCTCGTAGGGCATCGTCCGTGGATTATTTTCAGCTACGGTTCAGGAATCACGAGACACGCACCACATCAAAGAAAAGAGCCTGTCCGGTTTCTCCGGACAGGCTCTTTTCTTTAAACTCCTGTATGCCGCTTAGATGCTGCGCATAAACTGGGCAACCTCGTCTGGATTCACGGCCCCGCCCATGATCTGCGACATCGCGACGTTGGTCGATTTCTTACCGCTCACGCCGGATTCGACTTCATCCACGATCAATTCCACTGGCATTGATTGCCCGCCATAAACGCGCGGGCCGCCGATGATCTTCGCATTGGAGAAACCATAAATGGCAGTCGCCACTTCCTTAGCCAACCAACCGACGTAGTTGAATTCCGGAACCACAATGAGCTTGGCCTTCGCGCACAACTGGCGGAGTTCCTTCGTCGGAAACGGGCGGAGGGAGCGGACTTTGATCAATCCAACCTTCATGCCCTTTTCCTTACAGAGCCGCACAGCCTCACGCGATTGAGCTGCTGCGCTGCCCGATGCAATGATGATCACTTCGGCATCATCGACGTTTTCCGCAGTCAGTAAGCCGCCCATATACTGGTTGATATATTTACGAGACCGTTCGACAGCAGCCCACACTTCCTGCTGCCAAACCGCATGAATGTTGTAGGCCATAAAGTTCGATTTCTGAACCGGGGCGTCGCGGGACAAACGGGCCGGAGGATTCTCGGCATCAAGCACCGGCACGGCACCACGCCAAGCCTCACGTGGCGGCAACTTAATCCCACGATCTTGCATCCGCACATAGCCACGAGCGTGTGTCACAAAGAACCCGTCGCAGCACACCCCCACCGGCAAGGTCACATCGTTTTTCTCACTGATCGTGAAGCCAGCCAGTGTGAAATCGAACATGTCCTGTTGATTTTCAGCATGGAACACGATCATTCCGCAATTCAGCAAGTAGGCGACTTCGATGTTGTCCGGCTGAATGGCAAGTGGCGCGTTGACGACGCGACAGGTAAACATGGCAACGACAGGAAGACGGTGGCCCGGCCAGGACGCAATACCTTCCAATCCACGCAACGTACCGGGCCCAGCAGTGGCTGTATAGCATCGAACACCGGCGCGAGAGCCACCGGCGATGGCCGCCATGACACCGACTTCTTCTTCACCACGATAATACTCTTTCACATACCCTTCGCCGTAGAGCACTCCGACCAGCTGCATGGTTTCACTCTGCGGCGTGATCGGATAGGCGATGGCTAAATCCACGTTTGAACGACGGATTGCCTCCTTGGCCGCTTCACTGCCCGTGATGAATTCCTTCGTGCGCGGTGCCTCAAGAAACATATATTCAGGAGTCACAACTTTCTGTCGTTTTGCTTCACCATGTGGGTCTTGTTTTTTAGCACTCGTCGGAGCCGCCACGCTGGTGATCGGATCGCCCTGGGGATTGGTCTTCACTTCGGTTTCGCTCATATTCGCACCTCTCTATATGG
>CAZXNN010000692.1:0-1656 GCA_964641915.1 uncultured Nitrospira sp.
CAGGCCGAGGAAGTGAAGCTGCGTATTGTGCTTCAGGACATTGTCGGTCAGTTCTTTCCACGTCGCGCCTTCGAAGAGTCCGCGATTGTTGATCGCATTCTCCACCAGGCTCGCGCCCTGCGAAAACACGCGGCCACAGCCGATCGCATTGTGCCCGACCTCGCTGTTGCCCATGTCCTCGTCGGACGGCATGCCGACCGCGGTGCCGTGCGCCTTGAGCTGCGTGTAGACTGCGTTCTTCAGCAGCCAATCCCAACTGGGCTTGAACGCGGACGCGACGAAGTCACCTTCCTTTGTCTTCCCGATGCCCGTGCCATCCATGATCGCGAGCACCACCGGTCCTCTGGGTCCCGAAAAAGCCGTCGATTTCTTGAGCATGTCCATGATCCGTTTCCTTAAAAGATGAAGCTTGGGACAATAGCAGAAAAGTTCCAACCCTTGGAAAATCTTTTCCAAAAGGTTCCAACCCTTGGAACTTTGCGGAGCGCCCCATCACCCGCAGGTTGACAACCATAATGGTTGCAGTAAGGTTTCTTCATGATATCGATAACGCTGAAAGACATTCCCCGGGCCGTGCACCTGGCGTTAAAACACCGGGCCAAACAGCACGGCAGGAGCCTCAACAAGGAAGCACTGGCTTGCCTGGAGACCATGGTCGCGCCGACCAGGGTCAGCGTCGATGCCATGCTCCTCGACGTGCGACAGCATCGCGCATCCCTGCCCGGGAGACTGACCGATCGCCTGATTCAAGAAGCGAGCGACAAGGGCCGTCCATGATCGTGGCCGATTCGAACCTCGTAGCCTATTTGCTTATACCGGGTGACAAGAGCGCGCTTGCAGATGAAATACTCCGGAAGGATTCCGACTGGGCCGTTCCCCTGATTTGCAGGTCGGAGGTGCGAAACATCCTGACCCTGTATATGCGGCACGAAGGTATGACGCTGTCGCAGGCCAAAACGACCATGGAGAAGGCCGAGGGCCTCTGGCGTAGCCGCGAGTTTGCTGTGCCGTCCGACGATGTGCTGGAGTTGACCTCTCGTCACAACGTGTCCGCATACGATGGCGAGTTCGTCGTTTTGGCCAGGCAGCTGCGCGTGCCACTCATCACGTTCGACAAGCCCGTTCGCAAAGCATTCCCGACGCTTGCGATTGACCCGGAAGCGTTCGCGAGATCCTGATCCTGCGAGCTCCACAAAATGGCCCGGCTTCAGCGAAGGACCGACGCGATTTTCTGTGCGGCGATCTGGTCGCCGCCGGCTTTGATGGAGCGCGGTGGTTCGGGGGCCTTAGCGATGGCTTCAAGGGCCGGGCCGAGGTCGCCGCGGTAGAGGCGGTCTGCCGGGATGTGTTGGTGCTTGAGGTATTTCTCCACCGCCTGCACGAGCACTGCGTATTCGCGGAAGTCGGTGCGTTCGGCGTAGAGCAGCGGCTTCCGGTTCACGGCGCATTCGGAGAGGATGCCGAAGCCGGGCTTTGAGATCACGACGTCGCACGTGGCGATGACGTCGCTGAAGGGAAATGCGTGGCGGTCCACGGGATGGATGTTCGCCTGCTCCCACGCGAGCGGTTTGACGGTGAAGAACTCGTGCTTCGTCAGTCGCGCCACCCGCTTCAAGGCGTCGTCATTCCAGTCCAGTGAGGTGAAGGACAGCAAGA
>CAZXNN010000693.1:0-1650 GCA_964641915.1 uncultured Nitrospira sp.
GCGCGGGCGGGGCGGGGCGGCCTTTCCCGTGTGGAAAAAGTGGGAGGTCGCTGCCGCGACCACGGCGGACCGCAAGTACGTGGTCGCCAATGCCGATGAGGGCGATGCGGGAACCTACTGTGACCGGATGATCATGGAGGGCGATCCGTTCCGCCTGATCGAAGGCATGCTGATTTGCGGGCGGGCCATCGGGGCGCAAGCCGGTTACGTGTACTGCCGACAGGAGTACCCGACCGCCACAGCCTGCTTGCATGACGCGATTCAGGCTGCGGAGGCAGCTGGGTGGCTGGAAATTGACGGGCGGCGGTTCTCCATCGCGGTGGTGTCCGGAGCAGGTTCCTATGTGTGCGGTGAAGAAACGGCCCTATTGGAATCGCTGGAAGGGCGGCGCGGTGTCGTGCGTGCGCGGCCTCCGCATCCGGCACAGTCCGGTCTCTACGGCCGACCGACGATTGTCAGTAACGTCCTCACCTTTGCCACGATTCCGAATATCCTCGCACGGGGCGGAGCCTGGCATGCGTCGATGGGAACAGAGGGTTCGCGCGGCACCGCAGTCCTTCAACTCGGAGGACGGGTGAAGCAGCCGGGACTCATTGAGATTCCATTCGGTCTCACGCTCCGTGAGGTGCTCGATCAATTCGGACAGGGAATGGCAGATGGCGCCCGCCTGAAGGCCGTGCAAGTCGGGGGCCCGCTCGGCAGCCTATTTACGGACGCGCAGTTGGATATTCCGATCTGTTTCGATGCGTTCGCCAAGGCGGATGCGATTCTCGGTCATGGCGGTATCGTCGTGTTCGACGGCGAGACCGATATGTTGGCGCTCTCCCGGCATCTGATGGCCTTTGTGGCGGATGAATCCTGCGGGAAGTGCGTTCCCTGTCGCATCGGGTCGTTGCGGGCGCGCGAGATTCTTGAAATGATTCAAGCGGGACGGGCGACGGAGACGGATGTGGCCCTGTTGGCTGAGTTGGGTGACACGATGAAGGCGACCAGTCTGTGTGGGCTTGGGGCGAGGGCTCCTTATCCGGTGCTGTCGGCCCTGGAGCAATTTCCCGTGGAGTTTCGCAGCCGGGTGCGATCATGAGCGATGCCATCTTCATGACGATCGACGGCTCGCCCGTGACCGCGCATGCCGGCGATACTGTGTTTACGGCTGCCAAACGGGCGGGCTTGACGATCCCTGGCCTCTGCAATTCTGACCATCTTGCGCCATTCGGGTCGTGTCGGCTTTGCGTTTGTGAAGTGGAAGGACAGAAAGGGACGCCGGCCTCCTGCACGATGCCTGTTCAGGCCGGTATGGCGGTGCATACGCAGACCGATCGGCTGGTTCGGCTGAGACGGAACGTGACGGAACTCTTACTGTCAGAGCAGCCGACAGACGGGACGCTGCCTGCCGTGCTCCAAGAACTGGCGCGGTCGGTGGGCCTCGACCATGTTCGGTACCGCCAGCCGGCTGTCCGGGATCAAGTCCGGGACAGCTCGAATCCGTTTTTTGCCTTTGATAATGCCAGCTGTATTTCATGCGCGCGCTGCGTACGGGCGTGCGACGAGATCCAAGGGACGTTCGCCCTCACGATGGTCGGGCGGGGATTCGGCACCAGGCCGATGGCCGGGGCGGCTTTCTACGGGGACGCTTCTACCGGGTTTGCT
>CAZXNN010000694.1:0-1650 GCA_964641915.1 uncultured Nitrospira sp.
GCAGAGTCGGGGCCGTGTAGATCGGGACGACTCGCCGCTGATCGGCTCCGCGGTCGTCTTCGGGGGCGAGCATCAGCGCATTCCACTGGTACAAGAGCGCATCGCCGCGCCGCCGCTCCGCGAGCGCCAGCTCGGCCCAGTCGAAAAGCGGACGTTCGTCTACGAGGCGAAAGACGCGCGCGAGCTCTTCGGCGGCATCTTTGACGTCGATCTGCGCGCCGCCGGGGCCTAGGTCCAGATAGGGCGACACGAAGCGTTGCCCCTCCCACCGCCCGAGGTACCCAGGTCCACTCTTCTCTTCGGCGGGCGGGGGGGGAGGCGCGGTCGACGACTCGGGCTCCGGCTCTCGCGCCAGCGCGTCGCTCGGCTCGACCGCAGGGGGCGCGTCAGGCCTGTTCATGCGCGCGAGCTCTTCGACGGCGTCTTCGGTGTCGCGCTCGACCTCCGCGCCGGCGCCGAGCTCTTCGCTCGCAGGCTGCGCCGCCGCCACGTCGTTCGACGACGCAGGCTGACTCGAGACGTGGGCAGCTCCCAGCACGGAGCTTGCGGTCATGGGCTTTCGCATCAGCAGAGGCTCACTTTCTTGCGCGCCGCTTCGGCGCGCCGTGTGTTGCAGAGGTAACAGGGGCAGGTGTCGTCGGCAGGGGGCCGCCTCGCGAGCTTCATGTGGTTCGGCGTGGCCTGCCAGGCGGGCAAGATCAGCACGGGAGGCGGGGGCGGTGCCGGATCCGACGGCGGCGGTGCCTTGGGTGCCGTGTACAGCCCAGGAATGCGCCGGGCCTTCTTGCTGCGGTCGCGGGTCGGGTTCATCGCACGCGCCGCCGGGGCGCCAGGCTGACCATGATCTTGCTCGATGTTGCCCGGAACTGCCCGTCGTCCTGCGCGGTGAGGACGAAGGGACGCTCGGCGTGAGCGGCCCGCAGCCTCTCGGCGGCCTTTTGGCGAGCCTCCCACCACGACGGCGCCGAGACGTAAAACGGCGTCGCCACGCTGACGAAGCCGAACACCCCGAGTGCCCCCGGGGCGGCCCGTCGCCATTCGTGCTCCACGCGCCACTTCGGCTCGTGTTCCGCGCGGCTGTACGCCGCGCTCATCTCAGCCCGAACCTGCTTGATCGAGACGGCCTTGCTCAAGTCTGCACGATCTTTCCGACCAGCACGGTCTGCTCGGGATCGAGCGCGAGCTCGTGCTCGGCGCCGAGCGACGGCACGCCGTCGATGGGGGCGCTGGTCGCGGTCCACGGCGGGATGATGACGACCTTGCGCCAGCTCGCGCTCGGCTGGTCGCGGTGACGAATCGTCAAGACCACGTCGCCTGTGTGGCCCGCCGGCGGACGAGCGCCTTCGAGCTCGAACCGGTCGTTCGGGGCAGCGGAGAACCCGACCAGCGTGAGCCAGCCGTCGATCACGCGTGCGGTCGCTCGGTCGGGCGGGGGCCCCGCGACGGGGCGCGCGCGCGCCTTCGGCGCTTTGCCCAGGCCGAAGGCCCACTTGACGATCCGCACGAGCAGCGCGATCCAGGCGAGGGCGCTGAAAGCGACGACGGTGGCGAGCAGCACGTCTTCGACGGTCACGTTCATCGTTCGTCTCCGGCGTAGAAGGCCCGAATCACGAGCAGCGGCAGCACCGAGGCACCCACCGCGAGGGCACC
>CAZXNN010000695.1:0-1644 GCA_964641915.1 uncultured Nitrospira sp.
CCCATGAGGTATTTGTTGTCGGCGACAATCGGGTAGGTCAAGACCTGTTTGGTCTTGAACCCGGTGTTCTTGTCGTAGGATGTGTCATGAAGGAGGGCCGGGTGGATGCCTTGGAGCTCGGCCATATTGTAGGCATCGGCGATATTGACCGGGCGGAGATATTTTGCGCAAAAACCAGCAAGGCTTTGTTCCGAGATGGGAATGCGGACTTCTTGGACACCATCGACTTGGAGGGCTTTGGAAAAGATTTCTTTCTTCTCTGAGTCGAATGCAAAGAGGGTGAGGTCTTCGGCGTCGAACAGGCCCAGGATGTCTTTATGCAGGTCGAGGAGAATTTGGTCGAGATCGGTGGCCGCGTTAATTTGGGCGGTGATCTTCTTGACGTGTTCCGCGAACTCGCCTTTTTGTTGCAGTTCCTGGAGATTGTTGGGCATCGGCTTGGCCTGCATTCCTGATTCCCTCTTCGCTCAGCTCGTGATCCGATGTAATCGAGGCGTGGCAGCGATCTGATGGCTGCGAGTGCCGGATATGACGCGGCGGTCTCTCTAGAAAGTGAGTGTAGCCCAATCAAATGAGAAGGCAAGGAAAAGGCAAGTTTGTTAGGTGCGAATCAGGCCCGCTGTCGATGAAGTATGAATCAGTGAGGGCCGGAGGCAGCATCGATGTGAGAGGCAGCGCTCTGGAGATGCTGGACAAGCTCAGCGGGCGTGACGCGCGTCTTGATGCCGGTGCGCCGGATTTTTACCTCGACGACGCCTTCCGCGAGGCCTTTGTCTCCGACGACGACTTGAAAGGGGGCGCCAATCAGGTCGGCATCATTGAATTTGACTCCGGCCCGATCGTCACGATCATCCCAGAGGACCTCGAATCCCGCTGCCTGTAGTTCGGCATAGAGACGAATGGTCATCTCATTCGTCTTGTCCGATAGGCTGACGGGGATCAAGTGGATATGGAACGGAGCAATCGGGTAGGGCCAGATAATTCCGCGTTCGTCGTGGTTCTGCTCAATAGAGGCTGCAGCGGACCGTCCGACACCGATCCCATAGCAACCCATGACGGCGAGGCATTCTTTCCCTTGCGCGTCCAGAAATGTTGCGTTCATCGTCTGGCTATATTTAGTGCCGAGCATGAAGACATGGCCGACCTCAATCCCTTTGGTGGCTTTGAGGGTGCCGTCTTTCTTCGGTGAGGGATCCCCGGCCTGGGCGTTCCGAAGATCGAGGACCTGATCGGCCGTAAAGTCGCGGCCCCAATTCGCGTCGATATAGTGGGTGTCGAGCTGATTGCCCCCGACCACCACGTTCTTGAGGGCGGGGACGATCTGATCGGCAAATATTTTGATCCCCTTGAGGCCGACGGGTCCGGCAAATCCGACTGGTGCTCCGGTGGCTTTTTCAACTGTTGCCGGTCCTGCCAGTTCGATTTCAGGCACTCCCAGCGCTTTCTTGAGCTTAATCTCGTTGACTGCATGGTCGCCGCGGACCAGTACGGCTACGGTCTCTTTCCCGGTCGAGTACAAGAGCGTTTTTATAAGCCGGTGTGCCGGAATGTTCAGAAATGCAGCCACTTCTTCGATGATGCGGCTATTCGGCGTGGAGACAGATCGGAGAGGAAGGGGGGCAGTACTGTCCACACTCTCTGGAG
>CAZXNN010000696.1:0-1644 GCA_964641915.1 uncultured Nitrospira sp.
ACGACAGCAGACAGGTCGCCTCCCGGCGAATCCATCGTCTGGGCGGTGATTGTCAGATCAAAGGCCCCATCCTTCTGGATCACGCCCAAACCGCTGACTTGCGCCGGCGTCAGGCCTGAAAGCGTATAGGTATCGCTTCCGCCGTCGTAGCTTGCGCTCAGCAAGGTGCCACCCGCGTAGAAGGCCGCGAAATTGCCCAGGCCCTTGACGGTAATGATCGCGGTTTCCGAACCATCCATATCCGGCATTGCGCTGTTCAGATTGAACGGAGCGATCTGCCCTTCGTTGCCGAAAGACAGTGTCGGGCTGATGAGAATGCCATCGGCCACGCCATTGAAAGTGACGTCGAAATTCGCCGAGTTGACCGTTTGATCGAGCCCGGTCTCGCCACTCCAGACTTCGGCCGTGATGCCGGAAACCACACCGCTCCAGTTGGGCGGCGGAAGCAGCGCGATATAGGCGGGCACCGAACCCGCGCTCGCGGGAATGCTCCAGACGCCGCCACCCATGTTGATCGCCGCCGTGCCCGGCGCACCGTTGCCGTAATAGACCTGGAAGCCATCCGGCACATGCGACAGTGTGATCGACTGGACTCTCTCCCCGGCATCGACCAGAGTTGCCGAGATGGCCAGCGGCACCGCCTGATCCTCCAGTCCGTTGACAACGTTGTGGGCAGTCAATACCACGCCATCATTGACCTTGTGGATGTCGAAATTTCCAGAAGTCGAACTGGTCACCACATTGGCCGCGCCGGTCTCCTGGTTCTGAACATAAGCGGTATAGCCTACGGTGCCGGATGCGTTGACAACAGGTTCATAGGTCAGGTTCAATGTGGCGCCGTTGCTGACGCCATTCAGCACGAAATAGGTGCCGTCGGCAATGCCCGGAACCCCGCTCACGGCTGTCGCCGAAACCGGGTTTCCGTTGAAGCGCAACACGCCGCCGCTTGCCTCCATGCCGGATTCGTCGAGTCGGACATAGACCTTGCCGCCGACCACGTTGGTATTGGTGCCATCCGCCACGTTGGACAAAGCGATCGAAATCGAGGCTGGCGAATCTTCGTTGGCATTGCTGTCGCTCGCCGTCAGAACGATCGGATCCGAAACCGGCGTCACCGGCATGCTGAGCGCCAGGTTCGAATCATGCCGGCCACCGCCGTCATCATAAGTCGTCAGGGTGGTGGAGAATGCGAACGGCCCGCTATTGCTGTTGGCATTGGCTGGCGGCGTCACGGTGATGCTGTTGAGCAAGGCCTGCAAGGCACTGTTGTCGCCGGCCCCCTGCGCGCTCCAGACCGGCACCCCGCCTACCATGGTCATCATCATGCCGGTCACAACCGTTCCCGCTGGCAACCCGGTCAGGGTGACGGCAAACGGCGAGTTTCCGGAAATGCTCGCGTCCAGCAGGGTATTCAACGAAACCGGCACGTCCTCGGTCATTGACAAGAGCATCGAATCCTTGGCCCAGGTAGCGATGGTCGCTGCCACCGTCGTTGGCTGTGACGAGGCCGCGTTGAACGAAGGCACGGTCTGCAGCGTCCAACTCGTCGTTGACGTCGCCGCTGTGCTGGCACCGGTGTCCTGCGTATGGGCAGTGATGCTGATCACCTGATTCAAGCCGGACAACTGCGCAGCCGTGCCATCG
>CAZXNN010000697.1:0-1642 GCA_964641915.1 uncultured Nitrospira sp.
GCCGTAGCATGTTGGGAATGACGCGCTGTTGAAGGTTATGGCCGCCTGCGCAGCCTTCGAAGTTGCGCAGCAGGCGGCCATAACCGGGTCTCGGATCTCTATGGTGGTTTTGCGAACCACACCACATAGGAGACCGGCTATGGCCAAGGTTGAGCATACTTCGGATGCCCATGTTCTGGTAGGCATCGACATTTCCAAACACCGGCACGAGGTGCTGATTGCCGTCCCGGGCAAGACGCGGCGACGGCGCCTGACGATCACCAACAGCACTGACGACTTCATGCGGCTCATCGCGATCTTGCAAGAATACGGCCTTCCAGTGCGCGTCGGTTTTGAAGCCACCGGCAATTATCACCGCGTGCTGATGTATCGTCTAGGCGTTGCCGGGTTCGACCTGAAGCTCGTATCCTCGGTCGCCCTGGCCCGCACGCGGGAGGCCCTGCACAACAGCTGGGACAAGAACGATCCGAAGGATGCCCAAGTCATCCTGCACATGCTGCAGATCGGCGCGGTCCAGATCTTTCAGGACCCGATGGTGGCTGGCACGAACGACATTCAGGAATTGTCCAAGACCCATGATGCCGTGTCGCGGTCCAAGACCGAGTTGTGGCACCGCATCCTGACCCACTACCTGCCGCTCTACTTTCCCGAAGTCGACCGGTTCCATCGCAGCTCACGCACCGATTGGTTCTTGGCCTTCCTCGAGATGTTCCCTTCGCCTCACATGATCTCGGCCATGACCAAGGAGGAATTCACCACGGCCGCCTGGGAGGTGGTCGGGCGTAAGGTTGAGAAGTCTCTCCTGTTGTCAGATATTTACGAGACAGCAAAGGTGTCGGCAGGACTGCCCGTGTCGCCGGATTCAGACGCCATCCGCATGTTCCGCCTGATGTTGGCCGAAGGCAGAAGTTTGATCCGCCAGCGCAATGCCATCGAGGATCGCGCCGTCGAACTGCTGGGTGACCGGCCGGATTATCAGCTGCTTCGCACGATTCCGGGGATCGGACCCATCAATGCGCTGACCATTCTGGCCGAGACTGGCGATCTGCGCCGCTTCCACCATCACCGTCAGTTTCTGAAGTTTTGCGGCATGGATCTGGCCACCGTCCAGTCCGGTATGTTCCGCGGCCGAAGCAAGATCTCCAAATATGGCAATGCCCGCCTCCGGCGCACATTGTGGCTGGCAGGGCAGACTGCCGTTCTGAAGAAAGCCAACAGCTTCCGCGACAAGTTCGAGCGTTACATCGCGCAAGATCGCCACAACCCGGATTTGCGCCGCAAAGCCTACACTGCCATCGCCGCAAAGATGGCCCGCACCATTCACGCCGTGATCAAATCCGGCGAACCCTATCGTCCCTTCTTCGAGGGGACGAGCCCAGGCGGAAGGACCTCTCTCTCAAAGGGCCGTGGAGGCGCATGACGCGACCTCGTAGATAATGTTCGGGCCTTCCGCTTGGGATTTAGGATCTCGTCTTAAGGACGGTGAGGGCGGCAACCAAGCCGACCCTGTATTTGCTATGGAAGAGACCACTTCTTGACGGCGGAGCCCGCCTGGGTAACTATTCCGCAGGTATCCGGTCGCTCGGATGCCATGTGATCTGACGCCCAAAACGGCGATTTGTTCCCGAGCTAGGACGTTGTC
>CAZXNN010000698.1:0-1641 GCA_964641915.1 uncultured Nitrospira sp.
CCGATCAACGGCTTGCGGTTCGTCAGTCGTCAACCGCCACCCAAACAGCTGCCTGACACCCCAAAACGGCAACTGCGCCGCCATGCTGACGAGGGGAACTGACAGCCCAACAAAGGCGACAATCCTCGAGAATTCAGGAATCGTACAACTGGCCAATCCGCCCACCCAAACCATGTACAAGATGGCTGCCACCGACCAGTGCCGCCGCAACCGCATTCCAAACGGCTTATCACCCCAGGCCAACCACACCGCCAACAGACTCCCTTGAGCCAGGGCGCATCCCAACATACTGAAAAAGATGGCAAAACTTACAACGCGCGGCGCAACGTCCAACTCCTTCAGAACCGGGCCCATGAAATAGTCACTGGCCAGCGATACGCCAATCAGCAAGAGCACATTCGTTTTTCGCCAGAACGGCATGGTGGGACAGGAGACAATGGGAACTCTCCGCTGAATTGGGATTCACGCGATTGGGCACACGCGGCCGATGGACCCTTCGATGTTCTTTGGCGGCGCGGCTTCGATGATGGCGGGTTTGGAGATGAGCGTGGTTTTTTGAAAAATCAGAATCGCGACTCGGGGGCGGGAACTGGTTGAATTGGCGTCGAAGGGAATGAGCGTTTTGGGCCCGGCATGATCCTCGGCGGCGCCACGGTCACAGCGGGATTAACGGGAAGTAGGGGAGGTGACGAAAGCCTCGGTCGGTCATCCAGTCCGTCGGTGCCGACGATTGGACGAGGATCCAACTCCGGAATCTCCAAGATCACAACATCATCACGCAATAGTTTTTGATATCCACGTGGAATTTTGTTTCCCTTTTGGAGAACAATCACTGGATGATCTGGCTGCAGCTTTGCCAAGACATCGCTTAACTTCAGTGTGTCACCGCTGAGCGATAACGCTCGGACATCTGGCAAGCGGTACGTTCGCCGGTCAATGATCTGGCGAGTTTCTTCGGAGGCTATCAAGCGTTCGCGACCCGTGGCCGCATCGACCTCCCGAATCGCAACCTGCTCCTTAACCTCGTGAACTTTGTCCAACTGAAGCGATTGGTTCTCTAAGTCAAAGTTGTGAAAGTACTGCACTTGCGGCATTGAGTTCGCCAGTGCAGGCGGGAAATTCTGTGCAGCAGCCGATGCCGCCCAGCACAGCAGCATCCCCATCACCATTCCGATATGCCTTCCTTGCATCGCGTCACTCCTTTATGCGTGTGGTTTCATCCCCGTCGATAGACCGGGAATCCCTTACGCCGTTGATCGCTGTAGCGTTCGAGCGCTTCGAGAATGATGGGCTTGGCGAACTCCGCAGGCTGCAGTTCGTCGACCTCGACGGATTTCCCTTCCAATAATTTGTAATCCTGAAAGAACCGGCGGATCAAGTTCAATCGGTGTGAGGGGAGCTCGCTAGCTTCCTGGTAGGAGTTGTATTCGGGGTCGTCGAGCGCGACTGCGAGCAGCTTGTGATCCTTTTTGCCGCTGTCGATCATCGTCATCAGGCCGATGACGCGGGCGTAGACGAGGGTCATCGGGCTGACCGGTTCCTGGCACAGGACGAGCACGTCGAGCGGATCGTCGTCTTCGGCCAAAGTCTGCGGAATGAAGCCATAGTTGGCCGGGTAGTGGACTGAAGAGTATAGAATGC
>CAZXNN010000699.1:0-1638 GCA_964641915.1 uncultured Nitrospira sp.
CCGATCGCAACGAGCCAGAAGGACGGCACAACGATCGAGGGGAACGGCAACGGTGGCATCGTCTTCCTGGGAATTCAATGGTGTAACGCGCACGGACCATGTTCTCCAGTAGATGGGGTTACGTTGGATGGTGTCCTAGTTCGGAATAACGCCAACGGCTCAGTGGCCTTGGATGGCGCAACCAGCAACACTACCACGAATGTGTCTGCAATCGACGAGTCGTCGTCAACGAATGCCAACTACACAGGATTCTTCAATGGTTCGTGCATGAGCGGGAACACACTCAGCAACGCGCCAGTAGGAGTGCAGAACCTTCTGCGTCCTTTCCCGAGTAGCTACTCCTTGGTCAGAGGATCTTCGTGCCCTGACCCGCCATGGATCCCGCCCGAGGTGCCCCCGGCGGCATCACATTACCCAGGCTGGCCTTGGTAATCCGCCAGGGCCGTAGAGAAACAGTTTGGAGGTCTTAGGTGTGATCATAAACGTAATTCTCCTTTCGGTATTCGTGATCCCGATAGCGAGCGGAGGGCTTTGGGCTCAATTCGCGCAAGGGACTGCTATCGAGAAAGTCGGTTACCAGTTCCCAGCTCCGGTAAACGTCGCACCGGGTCAGTTGGTGACCGTCTTCGTTCACGGAATCGAGACGTACCCGATGAAGCGTGCACCCGCGGGATCGGACCTGCCGACATCCCTCGAAGGGATCTCGTCCGATTTGATTCAGATATCGACTTCCTCCCAGCTTCTGCGATGGCAGTTGCCAATTCTGGAGACGCGTTGGTTTCTCGTATGTCTGACTATAACGCCCGTCTTCTGCAACACCCCGACCGCTGCGGTCACGCTTCAAATTCCCTTTGACCTGCAGGTGAATTTAGACTCATGTCCAACTTGTACCGCTGGAACAGCCGACCTCAGCGTGTCGCGCGATGGCGGCAACTCTGTCCCATTTGACGTCACTATCGTTCCGGATCGAGTACGGATTGTCAGGGTTTTTGATTCGGTCCTTCCGATCGGGCCTAGGGAGTCAGTCGCCTGGTGCAGTCCGCTCGATCGGTTGATGAACACGGCCCCCTACAACATGACGGACCTGCCATGTCCAGCCATCGTCAAACACGCTGACGGCTCGCTGGTGATGGCCACAAACCCGGCTCGGGCGGGGGAGGAGTTAGTGGCGTACGCAGTGGGTCTCGGCCGAACTTCGCCAGCCTCGGAAACCGGCAAAGTCGTCACTTCATCCGCGCCGACCGTCACAACATTCGCTCTGGATTTCAATTATCGTCGAAATGCACTCGCTACCAGGCCGCCGCCCCTGGATGGCGACGTGAACGTCCCCGTGCCAATCTACTCCGGAACCCTGGAAGGAGAAGTCGGATTGTACCAAGTCAAGTTCAGGGTACCGCCGGTGCCTCCAGGCACGCCTCCGTGCGCTGCCCTTGATCGTCGATTCCTTCCGCAGGAAAACGTTGTCTATTCGAACTTAACGGTGAGCGTCGGCGGTCTCAACTCATTCGACGGCGCAGGCATCTGCGTTGCCGTCGATGATGCGATAACCGAGCAAAAGATTGGAGAGAAGAAATGACATCCTACGTTCGCATTTGCTGCGCCGCAATCCTGATTCCTTGCGGCTGCTTCGCGCAAGTT
>CAZXNN010000700.1:0-1628 GCA_964641915.1 uncultured Nitrospira sp.
CAACGGCAGCGTGAATTAACCAGGGCGATCAAGCGCGCTCGCCAGATTGCGCTGCTGCCATTTGCCGGCCCCGATGGGTACTGAGGCGGAGCGTTCCGGGGGCCGGCCGGGCCTGATCAATGGGGGAGATGGCGCCAGCGGCGCGATGGGAGGCAGTCATGTCGGTTCACTCTGATAGCGCATCTCAGCCGGAAATGCCGGCAGCGGAGCCGCTGCGGGTGACGGTCTTGTGCGGGTTCGTCGGCGCGGGCAAGAGCCGGGTGTTGCGCGATGTGCTGGTGCAGCAACCCGCCGGTCCGCTGGCGGTGCTGATCCACGACCGGGGCGCCGCGCCCGGCCAGCCCGGTGCCGGATGGGGTGACGGGATCGAGGTTTTTCGCCTCGGCGAAGTGCTGGCCGAACTGATGCAGGAGTGCGTGAGCTGTTCGTTGCGCGACAGCCTCATGGATGCGATCACGGCTATTGCGCGCATGCGCCGATTCTCCCGCCTGCTCATCGAGTGCTCGGGGCTGGTGGAGCCGATGATGGTGGCGGAAGTGTTCAACGAGGCCTGGACCGACGAGGCGCCGCTGGCTGCGCTGGCACGGCTCGATCAGATCGTGACAGTCGTCGATGCCGAGCGGTTCTGGGACGATGTGCGGAGTGCGGACGATCTGCAGGATCGCGGCCTGAGCTGCGGGGTGGACGACGGCCGCACCTTGTCCCAGCTGCTGGTCGAGCAGGTGGAGTACAGCACCATGGTGGTCGTGAACAAGAGTGAACGCATTGGCTTTGAGGCGCGGGAACGTCTGCGGGTTTTGCTGCAGCATCTGAACCCGGAGGCCGAGCTGCTGCTGGCTTCCGACGGACCTGCTCTGGCCGCCCGTCTGCTGGGTTGCCGGCCGGACGCCGGCGACCCGGTCGGTTTCCAGCCAGGATGGGCCAAGCTGATCGAAGGGGCGCCGATGCCTGCGATTCCCTCGCCGAATTGGACGGCCGGAGTGTTTCGCGCCACCAGGCCGTTCCATCCTGAACGGCTCTGGGCGCTGATCGAAGAGGACTGGCCCGGGGTGGAGCGGTGCAAAGGATTTTTCTGGCTGGCCTCCCAGCCGGACCGGTGTTTTTCCTGGGAGCAGACGGCCGGGTTGCGGCATTTCGAATGTATCGGGGACTGGTGGGTGGCGACTCCGCGGGAAGAGTGGCCGACCGGAGAGGAGTTTCAACAACGGCTCCAGAAGTCGTGGACGATCGAGTTCGGCGACCGGCGCCAGGAACTTGCCTGCATCGGATATGAACTGGACCAACATCGCCTGTTCGAACGTCTGCGCGCCTGCTTGCTGACCCCGGCGGAAGTCCTGTCGGGGGAAGCTGCGTGGCGGCGTTTCGACGATCCCTTTGCGCGGGCGACTCAGGAAGCGGCCTCGCGGGACGATGACGCCGACTCGAATTAAGGAAGGAGCGCTATGAATACCGTGTTGGATTTGGCCGGTGCCGACCGGCGCCGGGGCCCCGATGATCGCCTGCCGGTCACGGTGCTGTCGGGATTTCTCGGCGCGGGCAAGACGACGGTCATCAATCGCGATTAGCACACTCGCGAAGGGCTGCGGGTTGCGGTGATCGTCAACGACATGAGCGAGGTCAACGTCGAC
>CAZXNN010000701.1:0-1625 GCA_964641915.1 uncultured Nitrospira sp.
CGGCGAAGCAGCCTCCCGGCCAGCGCAGATTCGGAGCGCCGATGCGCTTCATGTCATCAACGAATTGCTTGCGAATCCCATCCACATTCGGAATTTTGGAATTGCGACCGACCCAAATGCCGTCGTAGATCACACCGCCGAGATGCTCGATGAAATGACCATAGATGTGTGGGTTGATGACCGGGCCGGGTTTGTCGGGCGCTATTTCGATTTCGACATCCGCGGCCAGCACGGGCCGCGATGTCGCCAAAGCGCCAGCTCCGATACAAGCCGCTGTTTTGAGGAACGCGCGTCGACGCATATGAAGCATGCCTCCTGTGTGCTTTTGGTGATTGGTTTATTTTGGATCACTGATGCGCGCCATCCTACTGCCATCGGTTTATCTTTGTCCATCTTTCTATGCGTGACCCGGGGCAGCACCCCTTACAGTTGCTGACGCGTGCGGCGGTCATTGCTTACCCACTGAGCCGTACATATACTTCGCGTCGTCTCGCTCGCGCACCATACATTTTCTTATTTTGGGAAGCCCGATGAAAAAGCTGATTCTCATTGTCGCCCTGCTGTTTCACGGCTCGGTGTCGGCTCAAACGTGGAGGGCCGACAACGGCAACGGCACGTTTACCAACCCGCTCTTCTATGACGAATTCTCAGACCCGGACTTGATCCGCGTGGGCGAGGATTACTATCTGACGGGCACGACGATGCATTCGATGCCGGGATTGCCCGTGCTGCATTCCAAAGACCTGGTGAATTGGAAGCTCCTCGGCTATGCGCTCGACCGTTTAAACCTCGGCCCGGAGTTCCGATTGGAAGGCGGGAAAGAAGCTTACGGCCAGGGCATCTGGGCGCCGAGCTTCCGTTATCACGACGGGACGTTCTATATCTTCTCCAACGTCAACCGGCATCGCACGCAATTGTTCCGCGCCACGAACCCCGCCGGCCCCTGGACTCGCACCGAGATGAAGCGCTCCTTCCACGATCTCTCGGTTCTGTTCGATACGGACGGCAAGGTTTACGTCGTCTGGGGTTATCAGGGCATCAATTTCGCGCAGCTCAACAACGAACTCACTGACATCATCCCCGGCACCGAGCGTGTGATTATTCCGAAAGACGCGGGCATGGGCGAGGGGCTTCACTTCTACAAGATCAACGGGAAGTATTTCATCACCAGCGCCTGGTTCGCCGGACGCATGCGAATGCCGTGCGCGCGCGCCGACAAACCCGAAGGCCCCTACGAAGTGAATCAGGCGATCAGCGCGGATGAAGATTTCGGCCTTGCCGAAGGGTATCGGTTACAGCGAGGCCCTGCGCCGCCGTTCAATGTGATTCCGCCGAACACCGCGGATCGTGGCCGTATGTCACTGCATCAGGGCGGCATCGTGGACACGCCGGGCGGCGAGTGGTGGGGCTTTTCGATGATGGATTACAACTCGGTCGGGCGGCTCACCTGTCTCTCGCCCGTGACCTGGCAGGACGGCTGGCCCTACTTCGGTCTGCCGGGCAACCTCAAGCGCACGCCCCGCACCTGGGTCAAACCCAAAACCGGCAACACGTCGCCCCCATCAGCCCCTTATGAACGCAGCGACGATTTCTCCGGGCCGAAACTGAAAGCTGTTTGGCAGTGG
>CAZXNN010000702.1:0-1623 GCA_964641915.1 uncultured Nitrospira sp.
GAGCAGGTGACCGAACGAGGGCTGGGCAACGGCATCTCGATCATCATCTTCGCCGGGATTGCCGCGGGGCTGCCGAACGCGATTGGTGGACTGCTCGAATTAGTGCGTACCGGCGCCATGCATCCCTTGACCGCCATTCTGATCAGCGTCCTTGTCGTTCTGGTGACGGCTTTCGTCGTCTTCGTCGAGCGGGGGCAGAGAAAAATCCTGGTGAACTATGCCAAACGCCAAGTCGGTAACAAGATCTATGGTGGTCAGAGTTCTCACCTGCCGCTGAAGCTGAACATGGCCGGTGTCATCCCACCGATCTTTGCGTCGTCGATCATTCTGTTTCCGGCGACGATTGCCGGCTGGTTTGGCTCCGGGGAGTCGGTGCGCTGGCTAAAGGATATCGCGGGCGCCTTGTCTCCGGGACAGCCGATTTATGTGATGCTCTATGCCGCGGCAATCATATTCTTCTGCTTTTTCTATACGGCTCTCGTTTTCAATTCAAGAGAAACAGCGGATAACCTGAAGCGGAGTGGCGCCTTCGTCCCTGGGATACGGCCGGGCGAGCAGACGGCGCGTTACATTGACAAAATCCTGACGCGGTTGACCTTGGTCGGGGCTGCCTACATCACGATCGTGTGCCTGCTCCCGGAATTCCTGATCCTGAAATGGAATGTTCCGTTCTACTTTGGCGGGACCTCGCTGCTGATTATCGTGGTGGTGACCATGGACTTCATGACGCAGGTGCAGGCCTACGCCATGTCGCACCAGTATGAAAGCCTGCTCAAGAAGGCAAACTTCAAAGGCTCGGGGTTGACGGCACGGTAGGATGGCTAAGGAAGACTTGATTGAGATGCAGGGCGAGGTTCTGGAGAACCTTCCCAACGCCACGTTCAGGGTGAAGCTGGAAAACGGTCACGTGGTGCTCGGGTTTATCTCGGGCAAGATGCGGATGCACTACATTCGCATACTTCCCGGCGACAAGGTGGCAGTGCAATTGACGCCCTATGACCTGAGCCGCGCGCGAATTGTCTTTCGCGCCAAGTGAAGAATCTGGCCACATAACCATCCGGAGACCGTCGACTGCTGTCGAAGGGCTGGGGATTTTGGAGTTCGCGATGAAAGTACTGGCTTCTGTAAAGCGGATTTGCCGGAAATGCAAGATCGTTCGCCGCCACGGGATTGTGCGCGTGATCTGCTCGGATCAACGGCACAAACAACGCCAGGGTTGAAGAGTGGGCGCTGATTTGCTGCGACCGCACGCGGTTGATGGCGACAATTTTTTTGAGTTTCGATAGGGTGGGGTAAGACGATGGCCCGCATTTCAGGCGTAAACCTTCCAAATCATCAGCATGCCGAGATCGCTTTGACCGCGATCTACGGAATCGGCCGCCCGCGGGCACAGAAGATCTGTGATGCGGCAGGCGTCAGCCGTTGCAAGAAGATGAAGGATGTAACCGAGGCCGAGCTGGAGCGTTTGCGCGACCAGATTGGGAAGTACACGGTTGAGGGCGATTTGCGGCGTGAAGTCACGATGAGCATCAAGCGGTTGATGGATCTCGGTTGCTATCGCGGCCTGCGTCATCGCAAGGGATTACCGTGCCGCGGCCAGCGCACGCGGACCAATGCGCGGAC
>CAZXNN010000703.1:0-1616 GCA_964641915.1 uncultured Nitrospira sp.
GGGCCTGTAAGAAACATTGTGTCAGCTAGCAGGGATGGGTATATTTTGTGACCTTTAACCTGTTGGAGATTGACGCATGGATGCTGCCTTACAAACCCGAGCTGAGCAGTTGGCAAGTGATTTTGCTGGCCAAGCGACTACGGCTGAGGACCTGAATGGATTGATGCGTCTGATGCTGAAGTCGGCGTTGGAGCGGATGCTGAACACGGAGATGGATCTGCACTTGGGCCGCCGAGGAGCGGTGGGGTCCCCGGCGGTTCAGACGCCGCTCGTCGAATCCGCCGCCGTGGACGATCCGGCAGCCGCGAGCTCTGCTTCGCGGAAGAAACCCAACCGCCGCAACGGACGTTCGTCCAAGACTGTTTCGGGTGACTTGGGCGAAGTCAAAATCGTCACGCCCCGTGATCGGGACGGCACATTCGAGCCGCAGGTCATCGGCAAACATCAGCGGCGGGTGCCAGGCTTCGACGAGAAGATCCTGGCCTTGTACGCGAAAGGGATGACGACTCGCGACATTCAAGACATCGTCCACGAACTGTACGGAGTCGAAGTTTCGCCCACGCTGGTCTCGGAGATCACTGCGGATCTCGATACGGAAGTCACCACTTGGCGAACCCGGCCGCTGCCGCCCGTTTGGCCCATCGTCTATTTCGACGGCCTGGTCGTGCATGTCCGGGGGGCCAACGGCCGCGTCTCGCAGCACACGATTTACGTGGCTTTGGGCGTGAATCTGGCAGGGCACAAGGAGCTGCTCGGCTTGTGGCTGGGCGAGAGCGAGGGGGCCAAGTTCTGGCTCGGCTGCCTGACCGATCTGAAGAACCGCGGGCTGCAAGATATCTTCGTGGCCTGCATCGACGGACTCTCCGGCTTTCCCGAAGCGATTCGCGCGGCCTATCCCCAAGCCAGCGTGCAATTGTGCCTCGTGCACCTCGTGCGGGCGGCGCTTCGCTACGTCAGCACCGCGGACAGCAAGCAAGTGGTCGCCGACCTGAAGAAAATCTACCGCGCCGCCACGGTTTTGGAAGCCGAGCAAGCTTTGAACGCTTTTGCTCAAGCTTGGGACGCGAAATATCCGACCATCGCCAAGACGTGGCGCGCCAAGTGGACCGACATCATCACCCTGTTCGATTTCCCGCCGGCGATCCGCCGAGCCATTTACACCACCAACGCCATCGAGTCGGTCAACAGCGTAATTCGCAAATTCACTCGCAACCGCAAAATCTACCCCAGCGAAGATTCTGCCTTGAAGATCATCTACATGGCCATCCACGAAGCTTCCCGCAAATGGACCCTGCCCATCCACCATTGGAAAGACGCCCTCAACCACTTCGCTATCCTTTACGAAAACCGACTCCCCAAAGAAACGACCAGCAACTAATGTTCCCAAGCCAGCTGACACAAAAGAAATTACAGGCCCAATTCGCTGGCGATGATGATGATTGAACTCACCTCACCATCTCCCGCCTCCCCTCTGTGCCTTAGTGCCTCTGTGTGAGCCCCTCTTCTCATGTTCCGCATCGCCTCCCTCTCGATTCTTCTCCTGCTGACTTCTGCTTCAATACGCGCCGAAGACCCCAGCCCAGCCGCCCCCCTCATGAAGCTCCTGCAAAGCGGCC
>CAZXNN010000704.1:0-1615 GCA_964641915.1 uncultured Nitrospira sp.
ATGGCGCGCCTGGATCGACGGCTGTCGTTGCGTAATCGCAGATAGGCATCCTCTTCGGAAAGAGCATGGCGCTGCATCAAAATCCCTTTTGCGCGCTCGACGAGTTTACGGTCCTCGAGCTTGCGCTTCATTGCGACAGCCTCTTCCTGAAGGCGGCGATTCTCGTCAGCGAGGATTGATTTGGATACGGCCCCACCCATCTGCTCTCCGATGAAGGTGAGCAGCGCGATGAGGTCGGCTGAATAGTCTTGAGAAACACGGTGGTGGACGTTGATGACTCCGACGATGTCGCCGCCGCTGGTAAGAGGAACAGAGACAAAGGCTTGATACGTATCTTCGATCAACGAGGGGAAGCGTTTGAAGCGAGAGTCGCTGGCCGCATTGGCGGGTAGAACCACTACCGCTTTGTGGGCAGCCACCCAGCCGGTAATACCTTCTCCCACTTTCATGCGAAGCTTTCCAAGAGCCTGGGCATGAGGAACTTGCGAAGCGCGGAGGACGATCTCGCCAGTGGCTTGCTCAATCAGGTAGACCAGGCAGGCATCGCATTCCGCTACCTGCACGGTCAGTCCCACGATCTCGCCGAGCATTTCATCGAGAGACAGATCAGAGGCAACAATACTACTGATTCGGTGAAGCAGCGTCAGGGGTGAGCCCGTCGGCGCCGCAATTGAAACATCGGTCATACCCAACCATACGGTTTGACGGAGGCTGTCGTCCAATCGAAAGTTTCTATGGTCCCCATAGCCGTAGAAAGGCGAAACGTTCTCGCGAAACGATTCGGCTCAAGGAACCGTTGCTCGCACCGATGAGAAGGAGGGATAGGCAGGAGGGAAGAGGGAATGGCGAAGGACATACTCATCGTAGACGACTCAGCGGCAATCCGGAAGATCCTGCAGCGAGTGCTGCGGCAGGCAGACGTGCCGATGGGGGACATATATGAGGCTGGTGACGGAGTGGAGGCTTTAGCGGCCTTGAAGGACCATAAGATCGGTTTGGTTCTCTCCGACATCAACATGCCGAACATGGACGGGTTGCAATTGCTGAGCCAGATCAGGGCCAGCGCGGAACACAAGGAACTGCCTGTCCTGATGATCACCACCGAAGGCAGCCAGGCCAAGGTGATGGAAGCGGTGAATCTGGGGGCCAACGGCTACGTGAGGAAGCCGTTCACGGCGGATCAGATCAAAGAGAAACTAACCGGGATTGTATAGGAGCAGGGTGTATCCCATGGAACAGCATTTCGATAATGATCGATTGGTTGACATGGCGCGCCGCGCCACGACTGACGTATTCGTCACGATGTTAGGAATGGAGGTAACGCCGTTAAAGGCGTACGTGGAGGCTGAGCCTCCGCCTGCCACCGCCGGCATCCTGGCATTGATCGGGTTTGCAGGTAAGTGGATTGGAACCGGAAGCATCTATTGCAGCAGCACGATGGCATGCCGTATTGCCGACAATTTCCTCATGTCCACGCACGTCGCGGTGGAAGAGGAAGTGCTGGACGCAATCGCCGAGATGGCGAACATGATTCTGGGGAACGTCAAGACAGAACTGGAAGAGAGCCTTGGTCCGATGTTACTCAGCATTCCGACAGTGCTGTATGGACGCAACT
>CAZXNN010000705.1:0-1613 GCA_964641915.1 uncultured Nitrospira sp.
AAAAGTCTCCAGGAACCCGTCGCGCTTCATCGTGTGATAAATCCGCTCGGAACCCGGCGACACAAGAAACGACGCCTTCGCCTTCAACCCGGCTTTCATACCTTGCTTGGCAATGTGTGCCGAGCGGCTGATGTCTTCATAGGAGGAATTCGTGCAGCTGCCGATGAGGGCGGCCTTTACTTCGATGGGATAGCCCTTTTCCTTCGCTTCGGCCGCCATCTTGGAGATAGGCCGGGCGAGGTCAGGCGTATGAGGACCGACTACATGCGGTTCCAGTTTCGACATGTCCACTTCGACGATCTGGTCGTAATACTTCACCGGCGATTGCGCGACTTCAGGATCCGCGACGAGCAATTCCTTGTTCGCCATGGCGAGATTGGCAAGGTCTGCACGATCCGTGATGTTCAGATAGGCAACCATCTTCTGATCGAAGGGGAATACGGAGGTCGTCGCACCCAGTTCCGCGCCCATGTTGCAGATAGTGCCTTTGCCGGTCGCACTGATGGTCTCGGCGCCGGGCCCAAAGTACTCGACGATCTTATTGGTTCCACCCTTGACGGTCAGCAGGCCGCAGAGATAGAGGATCACGTCTTTGGGGGACGCCCAGCCGCTCAACTTGCCAGTCAGCCGAATACCGATCAACTTCGGATGGAGCACTTCCCAGGGCAGCCCGGCCATGACTTCACCGGCATCCGCGCCGCCGACCCCAATGGCCAATCCTCCAAGTCCACCGCCGTTCGGCGTGTGGGAGTCGGTTCCGATGATCAAGCTGCCAGGGAACGCGTAGTTCTCCAGCACGACCTGGTGAATGATGCCGGCGCCCGGCTTCCAGAACCCGATGCCATACTTCTTCGCAGCGGACGCAAGGAAGTTATAGACCTCCTTGTTCTCGTCCATCGCACGCAGCAGATCCTTCTCGGAACCCATTTCGGCACGGATCAAGTGATCGCAATGGATGGTGCTCGGGACGGCCGCCTGCGCCTTATTCGCCTGCATAAACTGCAACATGGCCATCTGCGCCGTCGCATCCTGCATCGCCACACGATCCGGGCGCAGCGCCAGCATCGCCTTGCCACGATCCCAGATCTGCGTGTCAAAGTTATCTGCGTGGGAGACCAAAATCTTGTCAGCCAGCGTCAGGCCGCGGCCGAATTTCTTTCTGGCCTTGGCGAACACGTCCGGCATCTTGGCATACAGTTTTTTTGCGAGATCCATCGACATCTTCTCTTCTCCACATTCTGGCTGGAAGCTACTGACAGTGGGCTATGGGGCTGTGCATCCACCAAGACCGACCGCCTCTTATCTCCCGCCTATATTTATGGGGGCTCTTCCCGCGACTATTTCAGCGGCGGGACCTCCCGCCGTTTTGGGGCTGCGTAGTTCACGAGATAGTCGAACAGCCTGATCAGGCGGCTGTCCTGGCGCTTCTGATCCACCCAGTGGCCGATCAAGCCGATCGTCCGCGAGAGGATGAAGAATCCGTTCAAACTATCGACCGGGAATCCGATATCGACCAACACGGCCGCCATCGTTCCGTCCACGTTGAGGATCAAGTTATCCTTCTTCGCCGCCGTGACCTGCATGAAGGCCTTGGGATCGACGAGATTGCCCAC
>CAZXNN010000706.1:0-1607 GCA_964641915.1 uncultured Nitrospira sp.
GTCGGCGACCGAGACGCGGGAAGGATCCTCCCCGGCCCACTGACAGAGGACCGACTCACGGAAAGCCGGCAGATCGGCTGAGATAAGGCGCGGCAGGAGATTTTCAAGGCCACGGCCCGAGCAGTAGGCATTGAGGTGATTCCATTCACCGCAGTCGCAGCGAAGGTCGAGCGGCTTGTCACCCACACTGAATCGAATGGGTAGGTGGCCTATCTCCCCTTGCAAACCGTGCACGGGCTCCACAGGAACCGTGTTACTTACAAGATCGTACGTCCGGCACGCAATGCCTGTGCTGACGGTCAAAAGGCTGACCTTCAGCAAGTCGCTATGGCGGTACTTTGAGACCTCATGCAGCAGCGAGGCCGTAACGTCGTTCACTACGCTCCACACGAACTCCGGGGCCCGAGTCCTAAGTGCGCCTAGGAGGTCCAATGGCCGGGAGTTCGGACCCCAGAGCGGACCGGAATTGAGGATCAGTCCTGTGTGCGCGTTCATGGCAGCGCCCATGGAGATTCCCACGAGACGGGGCTTTGAATCATCGTGCCGATGCAGCCGGTGAGCTTCGCTCACCAAGTAAGCTAAAAGGGCCTCCTGGAGTTCGGACACGTCGCTGTAGGCCGTATTCTTGTAATTGGGCGCCGGCTGCCGAGATACATGAAGCAAGGCGTTCCCAGAGGAAAGCACTCCACTCCTGAACCACGTGCCACCAATGTCAAACACGATGGCTGGAGTTTCGACTTCGATCCCAGCGGGACGGAGTTGAACTGAATGCAGGGACCGTGACGTTGCCATTAGTGGTGACCTCCCCTAAGTCCGGTCGCTTGGTAAAGAGCCCGTAGAGCCAGTTTAGTCGAGCCTTAAGAGCAACGACGTTGCGTATGCAACATCGGTAGCAGACTTCGCCACAGCCTCCTGGCTCTTGCTCATGATGAGGCCTTGCGTGAGTCCATCTCCCTGTTTACAAGAAGGGCACCATTTAACCGTCTACCGGTAGTTTGTTGAATCCGGCCTGAATTCTGCGGTGGTCGGCTGGCGCTTGGTCATGGCGGCCCCTCCGCCAGCCGATCTGGGTCCAGCCCAACAGAACCCGGGTCTGCCATGGGCAGCACTCCCCAGCCAGCCCCATCGGCAACAGCCATGGTCCCTCCTTTGCGTGTACGTCGCGCCAGTGTAGCCCGGCCACGCAACGGGAATAGGCCGTTCGGCATCGATACTGACGCTCTGTCTAAACGGAGCAGTGACCAAGTTTGTCGTCGGGCGACAACAGGGGCAATTGGACCAGCGTGCTCCGAACACGCGCCCGTCGTCGATGAAGTTCAGGGTGTGGATGGTCTTGTCGATGCGGCCAACCTCGGCAATCGTCTGCGCCACGCGAGTTGGCCGCTCGTCGATTTGGAGGGTCGGCATGATGCCCATGGCTGGCACGCGGCCGAGCTTGAGGGAGCCGATGAGGCGGACACGTTGTCCCAATGTGGCGCGATGCGCTCGAGATGAACCCGCTGTCGTGCCAGGACGTTGAACTGGCCGTAGTCGGCCTCGGGATCGACCCGCCAGAAACGCGTCCCGCCGATGTCAGCGGATCGTATCCGCAGGCCTTGGCGAGGTTT
>CAZXNN010000707.1:0-1601 GCA_964641915.1 uncultured Nitrospira sp.
GACCAAGCCGGCGCCATCCGACTCGCTGGTAGCATGGATGGCCGGCCAAGCCGACGAAGATCTCTACATCGCGTCATTCACGCTTGCGGAGATCCGGCGCGGAATATTGGAAAAGCCGAAAGGAAAGAAACGCCAGCAACTGGAGAACTGGTTCTCCGGGCCCGAGGGGCCGCAGTTGCTCTTCGCCGGCCGCGTGCTCCCGTTCGATGAAGCGTCGGCGCTCGTTTGGGCGCGGCTGATGTCCGAAGGCACGTCTCGGGGCCGTCCACGAAGTGCACTCGACATGATCGTTGCCGCGATTGCAGAGGCGAATGATTGTGTGCTGGTCACTGATAACGAAAAACACTTCGCCGGTTTGAAAGTGCTCAATCCATTCCGCGTTTAGCCTGAGCTACCAACTCATCGTTTCGCAAACCCCGGCGGCTGCGACTGTCGAGGGCGACAGGATTCTCATCTTGCGGCAAGGCGTACATTGACAAGGCAACCAGGTAGAGCCCGCAGACGCAGAATGCGCACATGTACGCTTCAGATGTACCAATCATAGAGTGTGTGGCACGCTCGCTCCGGCATAGCCCGGCACCGCCCGAACATGCCGGACGGGGTGTTCAGGGTGTGCGCACCTTCTTGCTTGTCCTGGTAGTGGATACTAACTGGAAGCCGTCCACACCCCAGGTGTAAATGACATCGGCTTCCGATTTGGCCGCGGCGGTCATGATCAGGCCGTCGAAGATAGAGCTGCGAGCAATCCCTTTCTCGGCCAACCGCTCGACCGTCTCAGAATACTCTGCGTCCGTCAACGAATGAACAAGAGAGCTTGCTCCGGCGGAATGACGGGCTTCACCGGAATCCGCGTCATTGTGGAATGCCGCGCACGCTGTGGTTTTAGGCGGGGCCGACTTGAGCAGTTTGACGCTTGCCACGTGCTGCGGATGATCCCCCAGAATGCGGCCACAAACACCGACGTATCCCGAGAAGAATTTCATTTGCTTCTGCCCAGGAATGAGCGATGCCTTTCGTCTCGCTCCTCCTCAATCAGTTTGCGGATGGAAACTGCCGCCCTTTGACCTGAGCGGAACACCCACACACCTGGCCGTGAGTCCTGCATACCGTGCGGCGCTGACTGCCTCGCTGGATGATGAGTCTGTGACAGCGGGTGACGCCCGCGCAATCGCTGTTGCTCATGACGACCTTCGTGACGGAAGGATAAGTTCGCACGAGGAGGTCCTCCGAGAGTTTGGTCTGCGATGAAGTTTGCGTGGCCGGACTCCGCGCGAGCCGAACTGCGTGGAATCGACCGTGAAGCCGCAGTCCGAATCTTCACGCTCTGACCGACTACGCCGCTTCCGGCATTGGCGATGTCAAAGCGCTTTCGGGTGAATGGCAGGGGCACTTCAGACTTCGGGTTGCAGATTACCGTGTCATCTACACAATCAATCTCGCCAGAAGAGATCACTCACTATTATCCGTGTTCGCCACCGCTCGGATGTCTATCGCTGATGATCTTGCGGTATGGCGGAGAGAGAGGGATTCGAACCCTCGATACAGTTTCCCGTATACACGCTTTCCAAGCGTGCGCCTTCAACCACTCGGCCATCTCTCCG
>CAZXNN010000708.1:0-1599 GCA_964641915.1 uncultured Nitrospira sp.
TTCCTATTTCTTGAAAAGAAAGAGGTCAAGCAGGACGACGGGCGGGGCGGTCAGCGCCTTGTGACCCATGAGACGATGGTGTTCCCGCGCTTTCACCAACTGGATGCCGTCCGCAAGCTAATTGCTATGGCGCGTACGGAAGGTCCTGGCCGAAGCTATCTGATCCAACATTCTGCCGGCAGCGGCAAAACGAACAGCATCTCCTGGCTTTCCCACCGGCTTGCCAGTCTTCACGATGCCCATGACGAGAAGGTATTCGATTGTGTGGTCGTCATCACCGACCGACAGGTATTGGATCGGCAGTTGCAGGATGCGATCTACCAGATTGAACACGCGCAGGGCGTGGTGAAGGCGATTGACCAGGACTCGAAACAGTTGGCGACCGCACTTATTGACGGCACAAAGATCGTCATTACCACTCTCCAGAAGTTTCCGTTCGTGTTGCGCGGACTGCTCTATGCCGCCGGCGCGGAGACACAAGAGAATGCCACGGTTGAACAACGCGCCGAAGCTGCCAGATGGGAAACTGAGATTGCGAAGCGGCGGTATGCCGTCATTGTGGATGAAGCGCATTCCAGCCAGACGGGCGAGACCGCGCGGGAATTAAAGGCGATTCTTGGCGCAGCGGCTAAGGGAGAAAGTGACGAGGACCTGCCGGATTGGGAAGATCGACTGAACCAGATCATGCAATCACGCGGCCAGCAGCCCAATCTGAGCTTCTTTGCCTTTACGGCCACACCCAAAGGGAAGACGCTGGAGTTATTTGGGCGGAAAGGCACAAACGGGTTGCCGGAGGCCTTTCATCTCTATTCGATGCGGCAGGCGATTGAGGAAGGCTTCATCCTCGACGTGGTCAAGAACTACACGACCTACGCCACCTATTATCGGCTTGTGAAGGCGATCGAGGATGATCCCAATCTGCCCAAGAAGAAGGCGGCCCGAGCCTTGGCTAAATTTATGAGCCTGCACCCGCACAACATCGAACAAAAGACCGAGGTGATGATCGAGCACTTCCGGCAAAAGGTAAAGAGCCATCTCGCCGGGCGAGCCAAGGCCATGGTTGTCACCTCGTCACGTCTGCACGCTGTTCGCTACATGCAGGCTTTCGAGCGGTACATCGCGGAGAATAAGATTTCCGATGTGCGTCCGCTTGTCGCCTTCAGCGGCACAGTGAAAGATCCTGACTCTGGTCTCGAGTACACGGAGCCGGGAATGAACAAGGATTGCGTGACGGGTGAGTCTATCAGTGAAAAACGCCTGCCGGAGCGGTTCGCTTCGCCGGACTATCAGGTCTTGCTTGTAGCGAATAAATACCAGACCGGATTTGATCAACCACTGCTCTGCGCGATGTATGTGGATAAGCGCCTCGATGGGGTGCAGGCGGTACAGACTCTGTCTCGGCTCAACCGTAAAATTCCGGGCAAAGACAGCCCGTTTGTGCTGGACTTTGTGAATAACGCCACGGACATCTACCGTGCATTCAAACCCTATTACGATGCCACGAGCCTTCAAGAGAAGTCGGATCCACAGCAGCTCGAAGCCTTGAAACATGAATTGGATGCGGCGCAGGTGTATTTCTGGAGCGAAGTGGAGGCGTTC
>CAZXNN010000709.1:0-1593 GCA_964641915.1 uncultured Nitrospira sp.
GGGAACGCCGTATGCCAATCCTCCTGGATCACCTGATCGTGCCCTCGAAGAACCGGATCGCCGCAGCCAGGCAGATTGCGCATCTGCTCGGTGTTCCTTGGGCTGAGCAAGCGGCAATGGGACCCTTCTCGCCCGTCTACATCAGCCCGACATTGACCCTGGACTTCGACGAGTGGCCAGAGCCTGTTCCCCAGCAGCACTACTGCTTCCGCGTCACGGAGCACGAGTTTGACGCCATCCTTTCACGCATCAAGGCCGCAGGTCTGGCCTATCGAAGCACCCCTGTCGGCCAGGACGATAGCCAGGTCAATCACGCATTCGGCGGCAGGCTGGTGTATTGGCGTGAGCCAGACGGGCATGCGTGGGAGATCTTGACCGTCAGCTACGCCCGGTCCCCCGAGGCAGCGGCCGGTACCAGCGACGCCTGACCCCCCGCTCGACCGGACCCGCTACGGCAGGCCACCTTGGCCCGGCCAGCGGTACGCAGTACATTCTCCCAGTTCGGGTCAAGGTGGCATGCCTCCGCGGATCGGCTAGCTCGAACGTCATGCCTCCTTCCGCAATGTGAAACAGGAGACCCGCACATGAAGCCGTTGCTCATTGCACTCATGCTTGTGTTGCTCGTTTCAACCCATGCGTCCGCAGACAACGGGCTGGTTACTGTTTCCAGCAAGTATCCGGTATCCGAGACTATTGATAGATTCGAAGCGGCTGCAAAGGCCGAAAAATTTCAGATATTCACCCGCGTCGACTTTCAACCCCTGGCTGCGGCCAATGGCGGTAACGTACGACCCAACCAGCTACTCATTTTCGGGCGCGGCGGAGTATTGCCCCCTCTCCTCCCCTCCTCACCGGTAGTCGCCATTGACCTTCCACTGAAGGCCCTTGCCTGGGAGGATGCGAATGGCAAGGTCTGGCTCACTTACAACACCGGCGAATACCTCAAGGAACGACACGCAATCAGTGGCAAGGACGATTTGTTGAAGCGTCTTACCGAAGTGACGCAGTCACTGGCAAAGAAAGCCGTCGAGTGAAGCGGCACAGTCCGGCGCTCAACCGGGTGTGCATCGGCGGTCTTCCTCTCACCGGGCGCCAGCGCGCGCCGGTTGGCACTACATCAGGCCGCTGAATATGACCTCCCTGGAGGCAAGTACATGAGAAGCACACGTACTGGACGCGGCATCAACGTCGCCCTCATGGTTCTTGCTGTTTCGTGGACGGCCGCGATGCCCGCTGCCTCGGGTGCGGATGACGAGCGCGGCAAGCTGAGATTCTTCGAAGGCACGTGGACGGTCAAGGGCAGCGAAGCGACGTATCGTGAGAAGTGCGAGTGGCTGCCGGGCGGAGGATTCCTCGCCTGCAGTGGTGAAGACAAATTGCCTGCTGGAAACGAGTACTCGTTCAGCGTCATGGGGTACTCCGCTTCAGAGTCCGTCTACACCTACAGCAACTTCTCCCCGAGGGGTACCACGCGAAGCGAGCGAGGACTGCTTCAAGACGGCGTTTGGCGCTTCTTCTCGCAATCCGATCGCGGTCCTGCCTGGCGGCGAACTCTGGTGACCATTACTCCGACATCGGAAGGCTTTCACTTCC
>CAZXNN010000710.1:0-1579 GCA_964641915.1 uncultured Nitrospira sp.
CGGCAGGGTTTGTGATGCATACTCTCGCATTGGTAGCGCGGATGGTAGGGAGCTCCGCTGCCGCGCCTCCGAGTGTCCATGAGGCGCTCTCGTTCTTCTCCTGGATGCTCATTCTAGTATTTCTCGCCGTCGAGTTCCGCCACCGGATCCATGTATTAGGTTCTTTTATTGTTCCGCTTGCGCTGGTGTCTCTTATCTCAGCCGCGGCCTTGCCCGATACGGCTCCGACCCTGCAGCCGATGTTCCGAACGCTCTGGCTCCACGTTGCTTTGAGCATGTTGGGGACCGTGGGCTTTGCCGTCGCCTTTGTTGCGGGAGTGATGTATCTCATCCAGGACCGCCTTCTCAAGTCGAAACGGTTCAATGTGCTGTATGCCAAGCTGCCGGCATTGGATTTTCTCGACCATCTGAACCAGCAATCCATCATTCTCGGGTTTCCCCTCCTGACGCTCGGGATCATCACCGGTGCAATTTCTGCGGAGTTTGCTAAGGGTGCTTATGTAAGCTGGAATCCAGAACAGAGCTGGGCGCTGGTGACCTGGTTGTTCTATTTTGTTGTGCTCCTTGGACGTCTGACCGTGGGGTGGCGCGCGAAGCGGGCGGCCTACTTGACGGTGATCGGGTTTGCCGGCGTCATTTTGACGCTGATTGGTGTGGTCCTCAAGAGCTACGGGACGGTGTCGTGAGATGCATGTAATCGTAGTCGGACTCAGTCATAAGACGGCGCCCGTTGAGATTCGCGAGAAGCTGGCGGTGCCGGAGAGCCGGATGGGCGAGGCGCTCAGCCGGCTGACGTCTTATTCCGGCGTGAAAGAAGGGTTGCTGCTGTCCACCTGCAATCGTGTCGAAGTCTATTCTGTCGTTGACGATATTGAGCAGGGGTATGGGCGGATCCAGGAATTCCTGGCCGATACCCATCTATCCCTCTCCTCTGAACAGCTGACCCCGCATTTGTATTGGCATGCCGGCGACCGAGCCATCACGCATTTGTTTCGTGTGGCGGCCAGTCTCGACTCGATGATTGTAGGTGAATCCCAGATCCTCGGGCAGTTGAAAGAGGCGTTTGAATCGGCGCTTGCGCATAAGACGACCGGGCTCATCATGAACAAGGTCGTCAAGAAAGCCATTTCTGTCGCCAAGCGCGTGCGGACCGAAACGAAGATTGCCGAGATGGCCGTGTCGGTCAGCTATGCGGCGGTCGAACTCGCCAAGAAGATTTTTTCGGACCTCGGGCATCGGACCGTCTTGCTGGTCGGGGCGGGGGAAATGGCCAAGTTGGCGGCCCAACACCTCATTGCGCAGGGGGTCGGCCAGGTGCGGATTACCACCAGGACTCCGCAACATGCCGTGGACTTAGCCGAGAAATTCGGCGGGACTGCAGTGCCATTCGAGCAATACAAAGACGATATGGCATCGGCTGATATCGTCCTGGTCTCGACGGGCGCGTCGCACTATCTCATCAGCGCCGATGATGTTCAGCGGGCGGTGACCGCGCGGATGAACCGGCCGATGTTACTGATCGATATTTCGGTCCCGCGCAAAATCGATCCGTCTGTGCGGCATGTCGACAATGCGTTTC
>CAZXNN010000711.1:0-1577 GCA_964641915.1 uncultured Nitrospira sp.
TTTAACGCGGCGGTTAATAGTCCGTTAACAACCGAGATTTTTTCGCGCGCGTCATAGAGCGCCCCAAGGTAATAATCTCTATTGTCACAGGCAACGGCTCGCCAGCCCGTGGGGGCGGGCTGCACCTGATGTACGTGCGGCATCGTCCTCCGCGGCGGCGCCGCAGACGGCTTAATGCCGATCCGGAAGGGTCTTCAAAGGCGGCAAAGGGCTTCAAGAGCAGCGCCGCCGTGACCGACCGCGTGAAGGCTTTCTGGAAGATGCTTATTGCCGATGAAACCCTCTTCGAGGGCAGCCGCCTCGTTCAATATCGCGGTTCGAACATGCCCATCTTCCCATTTGCTCCCGTTGGCGGTTTCGGGCATCGCGAAGCGTACCTGCAATTTGACAGCATCGCCTGACGCCGCGCCCACTTGGCGGGCAATGTCATTGCAGAACCTGTCATACTCAGCGTCACGACCGGCTCCTGGGGAGTTCGTTTTCTCCCAACCGTCAAGGGGACCAAATCTTGCCTTTAGTTCCGCGTAAAGCGAGCGCAGGATTTCCCCGGTCCATATATGCGAACTACGCGACATCATCCTGCTCCTTTGGTCTGGGCGTAGGCTGTTGTTCACCCTTATCTATTTGACGAGCTGGCCTGCTGGACGGATCTATCTCTTGCAACTCCTCGCCTTCATCGTGAGCGGGACAGTCCTGTCGTTGCCGGCGCTTCGATTTCGAATCGTGCCCAAGCGCACAATGCACGACCGTGCGCATGTAGAAGCGACGCGCCAGTTCCTCGCACAAGGCATCCATCTTACCGAACACCGCACGGGTGTGCTGATCTTCGTATCGGTGGGCGAACATCATGCCGAGATCGTTGCGGATTCTGGCATCAATGCAAAGGTTACGCCGGAGGTCTGGCAAGATGCGGTCAACGCCACGGTTGAAGCAATCAAACACGGACACCCCGCTGACGGCCTGATCGTTGCGGTCGAGCGATGTGGGACAGTGCTGGCGGAGCATTTTCCACCGGGCACCATCAACTGTGACGAACTCCCAAACAAGGTTGTGGAGATGTAGGCTCAAGACGACCTGACAGCACCAGAAGCGAGCGGTGTCATTGCATTGAGAATACGGTTCGTGTCATGCGAGAGACATCCCCAAGCCTCATTTCCGAAGCGATGTCCTCCACAGGGGCAAAAATGCGCCTGAGATCTGTGCGGTCTCGGCTGTGCGACCTGGTGGCACGCAGACAATTCAATACCGCACGCGCGGTCGATGCATTCTCGGCGGCCATCCACTGGGCGGTTTGGGATTATGTCAAGGAACGCACCGATAGACGCACGCTTTACCGCAATTTCAGGCGATCGCGCCTCGCGCAGAGCATGGCGGAAGAGTTAGCCGCAGAGTTTAAGCAGGAGGTCGGCGCGTGTGATCAGCGGCGGCCAAGAAGGCTGTTGAGATTTCTGCTGGGGCCGTAGTCTCGTTCACCTGTGTGTACGGAAAATCTCGTCCATATGAACGGCTGATGGAATCACGTACTTGCAGTGATGCTCGCGCTTCTTTCTGGCTTGGGCGATTTTATGTACATATTT
>CAZXNN010000712.1:0-1574 GCA_964641915.1 uncultured Nitrospira sp.
GGTCTGCCTCGCGCTGCAGCAGTCGGAACGCTACGGTACGCCGCTCGGCCACTCCCTGCGGGTGATGGCGCAGGAAAACCGCGACATGCGCATGAACGAGGCCGAGAAGAAGGCCGCGGCGCTGCCGCCCAAGCTGACCGTGCCGATGATCCTGTTCTTCCTGCCGGTGCTGTTCGTCGTCATTCTCGGACCGACCGGCATCAAGGTCGCGGCGATGCAGTGAGGCGTAACGGCGCCCTTAGCGGCAGCTACCAACCGTCGACAATGCGAGAGAAGGCCCTTTGGGGTACTGATACTCTGCGGAGCATGCGCAGGGCGGCAACGCAATATGTTGCGATCGGCCAACCGCCGACGTGAGCAACCACAGCAAAATTCACTCGCAAACGGTCGCGGGACTTTCGCGTCACCCTGATGATAGTATTATCCGCCCGGGTCGGAGCCAGGAACTCCTTCTCAGTCGCCTCTTCGAACTCATTCGGTTTCCACGGACAGAATGCGACGATCGACCCTGCTAGACCTGTGCTTCACGGCAGCCTTGATCGGGAACGGTTGTCACGAAGCAGAAGCTGCGGCGTTGGTCCCCTATACCCCAATAAGCGAGCTTCCGCGAAGCCGTGCCGGCACTTCGCCTTCAGCCAATAGTCGAAGTACTGAAATCTCGTACGAGCGCCAGGCAGCGATGATGGGTCATCACCAAACAGCCCCCGCTGCCAGGACAGCGTGAGGCCCCGATCCGGCCAGAGCGGGGCCTCAGTGCGGTACAAGCGAATCCGCAGCAAACCTATCCGTCGAGTATCGAGAATTTATTGGACGTTCTGCTTGCCGGCCACATAGCGATTGATGCAGGCACCGGGTGGACGCGTCCATTGCCATACATGTCCCTCAAATGTCTGCTGTGTCTTCGTCTGACCGGGACCAACCGTGCCATAACTTTTCAGCCCGCCGTTGAAATCGACCCAGTCCAGTTCCAGAGGCTCGTTACTGATATTGTGAAAGGTCATGGTTATGGGCAACGAGCTCGTCGGCGAATTTTTTGGCGCTTGGCTGCAGCTTGGACCGGCATGGGCTGCGAATGGGAGAACGGCAAAAAACGTCAGGCAACAGAACAATGCAATTCGCTTCATAGAGTTTCCTTGGTACTCGGAGGTATGTTTTTCAGCTTTGGAGCAGCCCACGAGGGTCATGCTCAGGAAACCTTGTCATACGGATGGTTTCGCGGTCAAGGAAGCTTGGTTGCAGGTTCACAAGTCTTCTTTTCACAAGCGCCTCACATGCGCCCGATGAGAGACAAGGCAAGAATTTCGCCGCGAAATAGTCCAATCGAGAGCCCGGCAAACCCTCGATACCGCTGGTCGATGTCATCACCCCAATGATCGCCATAGCCAGCGTGACGTCTGCTCTGGGTCATTTTCGACGGCTTCATCGAGGCCTGTCACCGGGCGCGCGTTCGCGCGACCCCTTGGCTCTACCCATCCTGCAGATCAAAATTCCCGGGATCGACCGCCGGACTAGTCCGACGGATCCTGCGCCACGACGGGCGGCTTGCCGCGGGCGGCGGTGCGCGGGGCGTCCTT
>CAZXNN010000713.1:0-1572 GCA_964641915.1 uncultured Nitrospira sp.
TGTCGTACTGGGTGCTACAGGACATACAGGATCGGTGGTTGCGGAGACCTTGCTGGCGCGTAAGCAATCCGTGCGCGTCGTCGTGCGTTCAGCGGAGAAGGGTGCCGCATGGAAAGCGAAGGGGGCGGAAGTGGCCGTGGTGTCGTTGGAGGATGTTCCCGCAATGACCAAAGCCCTGACGGGCGCAGCCGGCGTCTATCTGCTGGTCCCGCCGAACTATGGCGCGACGGCTTGGCTGGCCGAGCAACGCCAACGCATGGATCAGGCCGCGCAAGCGGTGAAGGCCAGCGGGGTATCGCATGTCGTATTTCTGTCATCTGTCGGCGGCCACATTGCGGAGGGGACGGGGCCGATCCGGGCCGCTCGCTATGGAGAACAGGTGTTGGGCGCGGTCGCGAATAACCTCACCATCCTGCGTCCCTGCTATTTCATGGAGAACTGGGTGCCGGGAATCGGCGTGGCGAAGAGCCAAGGCCTGTTGCCGACCTTCATTGCGCCGACGGCGAAGGTGCCGATGATTTCAACCAGGGATATCGGCCGCGCGGGAGCCGAACGGCTGATGGCAGGCGGCAAGGGCAAGCAGATTGTGGAGCTGGCGGGTCCCGAGGAGTACAGTCCTGCAGAGGCAGCTGCGGCTCTGGGCCGGATTCTTGGGAAGTCCGTATCGACGCAATATGCGCCGCTCACCGCGGTGGTGCCAACGTTCACGTCGTTCGGCTTCTCCAAGGAAGCGGCCACCTTATTCGAAGAGATGTACGCAGCCTTTGCGAAGGGCGCGATCGGGTATGAACATCCCGAGCGACTCGTGCGGGGCACCGTCACGCTTGCCGAGGCTTTGCGAAGCCTGGCGTAAGAAAGGAAGCCATCATGGCCACAGACACGACCACCACAAAGAACGTACTCGGTGTCTATCAGTCTGGATCCGCATACATGGTCGGCGATGGATTCCCCGTGCGGAATCTCTTCCCGAGTAATGACCTCGATCGAGCGGTCGATCCGTTTCTCATGCTCGACTATGCGGGGCCGCAGTACTTCCCGCCGACGGACCATCCGCGCGGTGTCGGAGAGCATCCGCATCGGGGATTTGAAACGGTGACGATCGTGTACGAGGGCGTGCTGGCGCACCGTGACTCGACCGGCAGCGGCGGCGTCATTGGTCCCGGCGATGTGCAATGGATGACGGCGGCGTCCGGCATCGTCCATGAGGAGTTTCACGAGAAGGCGTTTGCAACGAAGGGCGGCACGCTCCACGCCATTCAGTTGTGGGTGAATCTGCCGCGCGCGTCAAAAATGTCGGCGCCGGGCTATCAGACGATCCTGAACGCGGATATTCCGGCCGTTGATCTGGATGGTCGTGGGACATTGAGAGTGATCGCCGGATCGTATCTCGGGCAGAAAGGCCCGGCGCGCACGTTCACGGAGATTCAATTGTATGACGTGCATTTGCTAGCGGGAGGTCGTGCATCGTTGACGGTGCCCGAAGGGAACAACAGTTCGATCTTCGTGTTGCAGGGCCGTGCGTCGGTGAACGGGTCGCGCGAAGCCGGTGAAGCCGAACTTATCGTCACTGAG
>CAZXNN010000714.1:0-1570 GCA_964641915.1 uncultured Nitrospira sp.
GGGCGCCCGACGTCGCGGTCGCGAGGCGGTTGCGCTTGTTGTAGGTGTAGGTGGTCGTCGTGCCGGCGCGGTCGTCGGTCAGGATGTTGCCGGCGCCGTCATACGTGAAGGCCCGCATCGTCTGCGCGCCGCGCGTCACCGTGACGAGCTTGTTCGAGGCGCCGGGGTACGCATACACGTCGCTGGTCTTCGACCCGCCGATCGGCGTCGAGTCTTCCTGGATGCGATTGCCGACCTTGTCAAAAGTGTACACCTTCGCGCCCCACGGCCCGGTCGCGTCCTTCAGCCGGTTGGCCGCCGAATACGTGAACGTCGAGCTGTTGGCGCCCGTCACGCCGTCGGTGATGCCGGTCAGGTTCAGGCTGTCGGCGCGGCCGAACGTGCGCTCGATCAGCTTGGTGAGGCCGTCGGCGACGCTGAGTTTGCTGATCTCGTAATCGAGCGTGAAGGTGCTCGCCTCGGTGACCCCGTTGCCACACGTGTACGCCGAGACGATGTTGGAAAGCGGCAGTCGCGCGATCGCCGTGGCGATGTCGACCGCCGGGTCGAGCGCGGTCTTGCGCGTCTTGACGCTGGCGATGCGCCCCGCCGTATCGCGCCCGTACTCGACCACGCGCCCCGACGGGTAGGTGATCTCGATCACCCGGTCGGTGGCGTCGTAGGCGTAGGCGATGGTGTGCGCCTTCCCCGCGATGGTGCGCGTCTCGCTCGTGATGTTGCCGCGCGCGTCGTAGACGCGGTCGATGGTCACCGCCTGCGAGGCGAGCCCCGTGGTTCGACTTGCGCTGCATCGCGAATACTCACCGCCAGGGCCCGGCAGATTGTGCTAATTTCCGGGCGTCCAAACGCCACACTCAGGTCATTGGCCGAGCAGAGAACCCCTCTCGTATGATCAAGGCCCTATATTCCTGTCAAGAAAATCGAGCGTTCTCGGCTCGCACTGATAGGTCAACTGGAAATCATTGACATTATCAGGCCAAGGCTCTCCGTAAGTATACCCTTCAAGAACATCTAGGTAACCATCTGTAATGAACAGCACAAACCCCGCACCATATTCTAGCCCGGCCATTGCCGCGGTGACATCACCGAAGTGCAAGCGATCGACCGGTTTGATTGAGGGCACATCTCGTGGAACATGAAGCGTGCAATAAAATCCCACCCCCGTGTACTCTCTCGACTTCACGAGGGCACGATCCGCCTGCGCGCGAAGACACGACAACTTTGGGTGAGCACCAGCTAAGAGTTTAGCTAGCACTTGGCGCTCAAGTTCGGTCAAGTGCTCCATGCGACCTCTGTCATCTGATAAAGAATGTGCTGATCCTCGCGACTCCATCTATGACTCTTCCCCTGACTGTAACATTGCGCCCCAATACATCCACGGTAACCTGAAATATATCCGTGAAGCCCTGAGATCGGACAGCAGACTGTGTTGCAGTTTGAACCGCCCTGAAGGTCGCTTCTTCCGTGCCTATTGCTTGCACGAGTGAGTCCAAATTGTGCATTTCCTTTCCAAAGATATGGTTCAATCGATTGGGGTCGATTGGTTCCTCAATTGGCGTCGCTCGTGATT
>CAZXNN010000715.1:0-1559 GCA_964641915.1 uncultured Nitrospira sp.
GATGTGCTGTTTTGTCAGCAACAAGGCATCTCGGCGATCACGCGAGGGCTTCGAGATTGTGTTCAACTCGGCATTCAGCGCACGCTTCAGCTTGCTCAGGAGTTCCTGGTTCTCGATCAGCGGCTTCTTGACGTAGTCGCAGAATTCCAATCCGGCCATGCGATACACGCTCAACTCGCGGCTGTAGGTCGGCAGGAATCCGGCGCCCTCGCGCAGCAGCGAAACCATGATGAGCACGAGCACGATTATCGCGATCCCGGCGTTGGTGCCGAAGAACCATTTAATGAGCTGCTGCACATTCAGCCTCAGGCCCAGCAGGCGCGGCGGATGCATGAGCAGCCCGGAACCTAGATCGACTATCTTCTCGGGTTTCTTCATGCGTGGGATCAGGCCCGGCGGAATGGCTCAACAAACGAAAACCCGGCGGGAGGTGATTGAGACTGTCCTCCAGCCGGGTGCTTTGCAACTGACGGTTAATTCACCCGGCTTATTTTGGCGGAAAGAATCCGACCAGCTCCGTGATCTTGATGCCGGCAGGGCTCAGGCAGAAGTCGATGAACTCCTTCACCTTGCCGGTCGGCTCGCCATTCGTGTAAAGGAACGTCGGACGGCTGTAGGGGAATGCCTTCATGTTCGCACCTTCCGGCGCGAGTCCGTCCGTCGAAACCGCCTTGATCCCCTTCCCGTGGATGTAGGCATGTCCCACATAACCGATGCCTCCCGCATTGCCGGCCACTTCGGATGCGATCTGCTCATTGCCCGCCATCTTCTGGCTGCTCGCGGCATAGTCCTTGCCCTTCATCGCCAGCGTCATCCAGTCCTTGTAGGTGCCGGACGAGGTGTTGCGCGTGTAGATCGAGATCGGGCCGGGAGTGCCGCCGACTTCGCTCCAGTCCTTGATCGCACCGGTGAAGATGCCCGCCACCTGCTTCTTTGTCAGGTTCGTGACCGGATTGTTCTTGTTCACGATCACCGCGATCATGTCCCAGGCCACTTCATGTTCCTTGAGAAAGACGCCCTTTGTTTTGCAGAAGGTGCGCTCGTCTTCCTTCACCTTGCGGCTGGACATGCCGATCTCGGCGGTCCCGGCTGCCAGGTTGGTGAACGCGGTGGACGAGCCTTCCGCTGCAATGTCAAAGCTGACGTCGCCGCCGCCTGCCTTCTTGAAGCCTTCCGCCAGTTGAGGCACCAGCTTGGCGCCGAGCGTGTCGGAGCCGCGGATGCGAATAGTCTGCGCCTGAGCGCCAGCCGTGGCGACAATGGCGAGTGCTCCGAGACCGGCCAGTTTGAAAAAGTTGCTGCGTTTCATGAGGTGTGTGTTTGTCGGGGTTGTGGATGTGTTTCGTCGTTTGATGACGCGGCATCATTGCCCGAGTGGTTGCTGATGGTCAAAATGCCGCGCGTGACGAATCTGTCACATCCCCGGCGCAGCTCTCAATCGGGCCAAGGTGACAAATCCGTCACATTCTTTTGGTTTGGCACGCCGGACCATGTCCGCCATGATCGGGTAATCATGAAAAAGCCCTGGATCGCCGAGGTGTTCGGCACTTTTGCACTCG
>CAZXNN010000716.1:0-1547 GCA_964641915.1 uncultured Nitrospira sp.
GTCCTGCATACGCACGAATCGCCCCACCACCTGCCTGAAGTACATCTCCGTCAGCACGTTGGTCCCGTAGACTCCGACCCGCAACCGGGGAATGTCCACACCTTCGCTCACCATGTTCACGGCGACCAGCCAGGCCTGGGTCTTGTGGTCGGAAAAGGACGCGATGGTCCGTGAGGCGCCTGGGTCGTCCGACACAGCCACGACCGCCTTTGTCCCGGTGATTTTCCCGATCAGCTCGGACACCCAGCGGGCATGGTCCTGATCCATGGCGACGATCAATCCGCCGGCATCGGCCTGCTCTTCCTTGCGCAACCTGGTTAATTGCTTGTGGGCATCCGTAATCACCGGACCCAGCCAGGTTTCTTGCAGCAGCGCCGTCTTCAACCGTTCACGTTGGAGGTCAAACTTTAATCCATCCTCGAAGGTCGCCGTATGCTCACGACCGTCGGAGAGCCAGGTCAATTCACCTTCATAGCTGGGGAAGACAATCGGCCGGCACACACTGTCTTTAATCGCTTCAGTATAGCCGTAGGCAAAGTCCGCGTGGCTCTCGCCCTGCTCGTAGCGGATGAAGGGAATCGGATTATTGTCTGAGCGAAACGGGGTTCCGGAGAGAATGAGACGAAATATCGCCGGATCGAACGCCGTGCGTAGCGCTTTTCCCCAGTGCTTGCCGTCGCCCGCATGGTGCAGCTCATCAAGAATGAGGAGCGTGCGCTTACTCCTGCAGGCCCGTTGAAAGATCTCCGGGGCGAGGCTGACTTGCTGATAGGTCACCACGGCGCCATGATAGTCGGACGCCTCGCTGGCTTGATCATTCGTCAGCGCCGGATCGAGTTGCAGCCCGATTTTTCCGGCTGCCTCCGACCATTGGGTGCGCAGATGGTTGGTCGGGCACACGACCAGGATTCGCACCGCAGCGCCTTTGGCAAGAAACTCATGCGCGACGCGCAGGGCAAAGCGGGTTTTCCCAGCCGCCGGCGTCGCCATGGCAAGGAAGTCCGCCGTCTGATGAGTCTGGACGGCGCTGAGCGCGCGCTGCTGCCAATCGCGCAGCGAAGCAGTCCAAGGAGGTAACGTCTTCATGGTGTATCTAAATCTGGATCGGCACGACAGCCTGCCGCCCATTCACGAACGGGTTCACTGACCGGCAGACTCCTGTTTCTCGAACCGGAGACAGGACCGATGACTAATCGATCCAATCCTTCTCTTTGAGCTTTCTCGGCAGATACTTTTTGGTCAGGTATTGGAAATCTTTATTGGCGAGCGAGTCCAGCTCGTACTTGAGCCCGCTGGTCAGCATGCGCTTGATCTCCGCTTGCCAGGCCGGCTTCTGAAACCATTGGTAGTTCATCAGCTCTTTCGCCCGCGCAATATCCTTCTCGTTCAACTTGATCCCCACATTCCGGGGCAGTTCATATCGTTCAGGGTCGGCGCTCGACAGGCCGATAAACTTCGCTTTGGGAATAGCCATGCGCTGGCTCTCGAAAGCGAGATTGATCGACCCCTGCTTGACCACGGAGTAAATGTAGTATCCCCAGGGATCG
>CAZXNN010000717.1:0-1547 GCA_964641915.1 uncultured Nitrospira sp.
AGGCGGTTTCTGTAGCTGGCTCTTGTCGAATGACTTCATCCGCGAAGACGTGATGCTTGGCATGTATCTGGAGGTGGACCGGAAGAAAAAGACGGTTCTGCCGTATACAGAGAGGCAGTTGAAGACGATCTTTGGTTCGCCGCTGTTTCATCGGTGCAGCGGCGATAAGCTGGAGCACCAAGTAGGGAACATTGAGGTCCGGGACTGGCGCTATTGGATTCCGCTGATCGCGATCTATTCGGGCGCACGGCTGGGTGAGATTTGCCAGCTCATGGTCGCCGATGTTCGGCAACTGCACGGCGTATGGATTTTCCACATCACCGAAGAAGGGGCAGGATCGAAATCCACCAAGACCGAAGGATCGATGCGCGTGGTGCCGGTGCATTCCAAGTTGATCGAGCTGGGCTTCCTGAAATTCCATGCCCGCATGAAAGCTTTTGGTGACAAACTGTTCCCGGAGATCAAGGCTGATGCCCGCGGCTACATCAGCGGCAAGCCATCGTCGTTCTTCAACGACTACTTCCGCGCCATCGGCGTCAAGACTGATCGGACGAATAACTTCCACAGCTTCCGCCACAATGTTGCCGACGCATTCCGCGCCGCTGGTTATCTGGATGAGCAGCATGGCGTGTTGCTCGGTCACACCAAGGCCAGCACGACCGGCAGATATGGCGTGTTGCCGGAAGGTCCGTTGCAGGACCGTGTGAAGATGATCGAGGCGATCAAGTATCTTTTTTGATCCCAAATAATGCCAAGGTGGCCACGACGGGCAGGTATGGGATTTTGCCGCAGGGAATATTAAGTCAGCGAGTGGAGATGATTGAGGCAGTCAAATTTCCATAGCGTCGGCTGAATACGACTAGGTTTTGGATTTTGCATCGATCGCGCTTTGTAATCCGGTGATATCCTTCTCGGTTTGATCAATCTTCTTGTTTAGCTCTGCTACCGCTGCGCTGGCAGCTGGCCCTACCTCCTCAAACAGAGTCAAAACGCTGTCTCTTACTTGAAAAAACGCGGCCTTCTGCGGCGGTGGTGCTGCGGCCGGATCGGCGTTCGCCTGCCGGTTCAAGTTTGCCCAATTCATAAAGGCGTCTCGAACCCTGTCCTGGGAATTTGCAATCTTATCCAACCTAGTGATCAAATCAGTTCGCACGGCTGTTGGTCCTAGGAACTTGGAGGTATTTGCAGCGACGAGCGACCTGAAATTCTCGATATTGCTAAACGCTGTTCGAATGTAATTGCCGCCATTCTGCCAGCCAGTAATCTTATCTCCTTCGGGATCAAGAAACGCAATGTTGTTCTCGAAGAGCCGCTTCTGGGCGCGCAGCTCGGCCTCCACCTTCTTGCGCGCGGTGACGTCGCGGAACACCACCAGCCGCGCGGCTGCCCGGTCCCGGTTGGCCCGCAGCAGGGTGACCTGCACCTCGTAGTCGCGCAGCTCGGGGCCCACGGAGAGGGCGACCTCGCAGGGCGGCCCCGGCGCGGCGCCGCGCCGCGCCCCCCCCAACGGCCACGGCGCCAGCCGCTCGGCCGCCCGACAGCTCAGG
>CAZXNN010000718.1:0-1544 GCA_964641915.1 uncultured Nitrospira sp.
AGGGTATTCGAGAAGATCCTCGTCCACTCACTCAGCCGCTGTGCGCGCGCCATGCCTGCCGTGACAATCAGCAGCGCTCCCACGCCGAGGGCGATGAACGGATGAAAGAAGCGCAGCCGGATCAGGATGTGCGCGGTTGGGGAGAGGTCCTGTTTCAACCCCTCCGCCAGAGAGGTGACCGGGAAGAGCGTTCCGCCGAGGGCCGTGACCGCGCCGCTCACTCCCAGAATCAAGGTTCCCAGAATCGAGGCCGCCAGCAGCCACCGCATCCAACCTTGTCCCGAATCGTGATCCCGAACCTGAGGCGGTTCACCGATCGAGCCGGCCCACGCTGTCAATGCGATCATCGCCACGAGCAGAAAGGTGTTGATCAGGTGCGCGGACATCCAATATGCCCGGGCCATCGACTTGTTCTCGGCCACATACTCAAAGAGCACGATTCCGGCGCCGATTGCGGCTTCCGTCAGCATAAAGAACAATCCCAGTAAGGCGACGCGCCGGATCAGATGGCCGCGCGAAAATGCCCGCCATGCCCAGACCACAAGGACGATCATCGAGATCAGGGCCAACCCGCTCGTGATTCGATGAGAGAATTCGATCAGCGTCTTTGTTGTCCCGCCGATCGGGAGCACTTCCCCATTGCAAAGCGGCCAGTGACTGCCGCATCCATCACCGGAACGCGATGCGCGAACATAGGCCCCCCAACCGATCACCAGCAGATTGTATGCCAGCACAAACCAGGCAAATTTTGCAAAACGAGTGAGTTTCATGACGGGCTTCAGGAAACAGAGGGACATGGAAAAAGCGCGCATCGCCTTCCATTACAGCGATGCGCGCCAAGATGAAATCCTAAGCTTGTTCACGTCAATTCTCTATGGGGTCTCTCTCGGGCCCCAGGCGGGGAGATTACAAATCCCGCGGAGAGGAATACTGGTCGTAATGACGATACGGCTCCCATTCCGGGGAATATTCGAGGCGGGTCTCAGGGAACCGCTCTTCGAGTCTGACGATTTCGACCGCTTCGATCAGCAGACGATCGAAGTTTTCCACCGGGCTTCCCGTCCTCATGCAGGCGGCGACGTGCGTACGAACCACCTTGTCGACCTTAACGCGGGTATCCGGGGGCAACTGATTGATCATTTTAATGGTTTGTTCGGATATTTTCATAGGTCTTCTCCCTTCTTCTCAGAGACTCTTACAAATGGTTTGCGATTCAGTCACGATTTCGGGACGCTTCTGTCGCCATGTTACGGCTTTTGCCCTGCCGGTTATTTTGCCTTCCGGGCGCCGAGTCCGCCATCCACGTCGATCCAGCCGCGTGGATGCATTGCGACGGAAGTCTTCAGTGATAGCTCATTGTTCGTGATTCGCGTCGTCATTGGGGTTTTCACCAGCCCGGGAGCAACTGCATTGATCCGGATCCCACGAGCTGCATATGAAGCCGCCACCGAAATTCGCAATGCTACTACATATGCCTTGGCCGCTGCAATCTCTTCGTGGCCGGCCATGTCGATTCTTGCCACCGGCCACAAAAAAGCGGTTGG
>CAZXNN010000719.1:0-1533 GCA_964641915.1 uncultured Nitrospira sp.
TATTCCACTGGGACAAGGGAATGAACAGGGCGGACATCGACTCCCAGGATAGAAGACCCTCGCGATCCAGCGCAGCCTCGGCAGGAAGCTCGTCAATTGAAGGAATGTTGACTGTCTGATGCTTGACCAGGATCTGCTCATACAACCACGGGAATTGGCCGCGCGCGTCCAGGAATGGAGGGAGCGTATTCTGGACACCCCTTTCAACGCGCTCGCTGACAAAAACCTTGCCCTCGTCGCGGAGAACCTGATAAAGAATTCCGCGATCCGCATTGAAGAACTCGACGATGCGACGCAATGCGTCCTTGACTTCAAGGTCGACTTGACGGCGCGGCGATCCCGCAAGTCTGGACGAGAGATCGATGACCAGTTCGATGAAGTCGTGGTTCGCGGTACCTGTACTTGCCGAGCGGGTTGCCGTGTCATCCATGCGGGCCGCGTCCATTTCTGATGTCATTTTGAGCATGTTCAATATTACCGGAGATGCGTGCCTTCGCCGCAGCCAGATGCGCAAAGCTTCTCTCCAACGCATCGACCATCGGGCAATCTGCATTCTCCAACATTCCGCGAGTGTGCACTCCCGACGACAAGGCGATTCGGACGCCGAATTCGGATACCCCCTATTCGATGGCTGCGCTCGATCTGCGCCCAGAACCCATGGGGCTTACCATCCCGCCGATCGAGGAGGGGTGCTATTACAGCGTTCAGTTGATCGATTTCTACACGCACAACTTCTCCTGTATCGGTAGCCGCACGACGGGTAATGGCGGTCGAAACTTCATGATCGCCGGGTCCGGCTGGAAGGGTGAACAGCCGAAAGGCATCACCCAGGTGAACCCCGCCGAGACCGAGCTGATGATGGCGTTCTATCGGACACGACTCTTCAATCCGGAAGATCTGGACAAGGGCAAGGTTGTCCACGCCGGGTACAAGGTGCAGCCGCTGTCAGCTTTCCTCGATCAGCCGGCAGCGAAGGCCGCGCCCGCCATCGACTTCATCCAACCGCTCACTCCGGAAACGCAGAAGACCTCTCTCGACTTCTTCAAGGTGCTCGATTTACGGTGTCGCCTGACACTGTTGGCTAGCGCACAGACGCGGGTTGCCACAAGTACGAGTATTCGAATCCAGTGTATTCCGGCGTTATTTCCGGGGAACATCCGCCCGGATTCGAACCGTCGAGCCAACGACACCAACAGGAGCAATGATGAATACAGGATTGAGCGCCGATCACGGTGCCGTTGCCGATATGCGCGGCCAGGTGGCGCAGGACCTGAAGGGTCTCGTCGCCGATACGGAGCGTTTGCTCACGGAAGTGCTCAGCGCCAGCGGCGACGAGTTCACGGCGGTGCGTGCGCGCATCGACGACCGCCTCGATGAGGCCAGTGTGCGGCTGGCACGCTTCCGGACTGAAGCAGCAGCAAGAAGTCCCGCGTCATCAAACTTTGGAGATTTCGATCATGAAACAGTTTGGCAACTACCTGTCCGCGCTTTTCCTTTCGCTCACCCTGATCACCGCAGTGGGCTGTGCCTCGA
>CAZXNN010000720.1:0-1531 GCA_964641915.1 uncultured Nitrospira sp.
CCGCGACGTATCGGGAACTGCGTGCTGATCCCGATGAGGAAGAGGACGCTGGCGAGGATGACGGTGGCGCGGATGTAGCGGTCGCCCGTCTCCGCGGCCTGCTGGCCGCGCGCGTAGAAGGCATCGGCCTGCCGGTCCAGCGCGCGCGCCAGGGCCCGCCCCGGCGGGCGGTACTGGGGCATGAACTCCGGGCCGGCGGGAGCGTTCGGGTTCGTGAACGGCTTCGTCGCGAGCCACGCGTCGAAGGCGACGCGGTAGTCCGGCAGGAAGTACCGGCGAGCGACGCGCATGGCGGCTTCGTCCTGGGCGATGCGGGCCGCGAACCAGGCGTTGAACGTCACGGCGTCCGCGGTCTGGTAGGTCAGCGAGGCCTGGAAGGCCCGGTTGGCTTTCGTGCGCGTCGCCGATGCCTTGGCGAGCTTGAGCGAGGATTCGGTTCCCCACTTCGCCGCCGAGTAGCCGGCCCAGGCGGCGATCAGGGTGACGACCGAGAGGACGACCGCCTCGGCGATCGAGAGCCGGCGATCGCGCCGGTCCGTGCGGCCGCTCTCCCGTTCGTGCTCGGCGTGCTCGGCGATCTTGTTGCCGGCCTCCGTGGGTGACAGGCCTTCGGCCATGGTCAGCTCCTCTCGACTGCCGGTGAAACGGCGAGGCGGCCGGGGCCGCCCAGCCCCTGCCGGTCGGCGAGGCCGGCCCGGTCCAGATCCACGGACCCGCCGAAGCCGGCGGACACCGTCGCGTCGAGCCGCGCGATCTCCGCGGCGACCGCATCACGGTTCTCGGACCGGACCTCCTGGAGGAGCTTTTCCAGGAGCGCGCGCAGCCGCCGCAGCACCTGGATCGAGGTGCTCCCGAACTCGCGGATCTCGGTGACGCCGAGCGCGAGGAAGTCCTCCCACCGGCGGACCGGGAGGACGACGCCGCAGGTTCCCGCGCCCACCTCCCAGCCGGGAGCGGAGAGGTCCGTGGTCCCGAGCGCCCGGAGGCTGTCGCCGAGGTAGTCGAGCACCTGCACCGCCGTCGACGCCGCACCCGGCAAGGCGCGTGCCGCGCGCTCGCCCCCTGCACTGCGGGACATCCGGGACCAGTCCGCGGCGTAGCGCAACGCGCGCAACGCGATGTCCAGCCCGCAGGCGAGGTACGGAATCTGCGCCTTCTCCACTTCTTCGCGGCTCTTGTCCGACACCGCCTTCACCGTGTTGCTCACCACGAGGTAGCGCGCGCGTCCGTCCGGCTTGAACTGCCCGATGGCCTGCAGCGTTCCCACCGCAAACGGCGCCCAGTCGTTGTTGTTCGCCGTGGGCACGTCGGCCACGCAGACCAGCACGGAGACGGCCGGATCGCGCTGCATCGCATCCATGCAGCGGGTGAAGAGCGCCGGATCGTTGACGACTGCGCCCGTCAGGTCCAGCGGGTTGGCGGGTGTGGCCATCGGCGGAAGGATCTCGCGCAGCGCCGAGAGCGTTTCATTCGACAAGGCGGGCAGGCGCAGTGTTTCCAGCTGCGCATAGTCCGCGGCCAGCTCGCCCAT
>CAZXNN010000721.1:0-1529 GCA_964641915.1 uncultured Nitrospira sp.
CCGCGACGGCCACGTCGGAAACCCCTGTCGGTGGAACGGCATTCGAGCCGTCGCTCTCGGTAACATGGCGACTTCTCCTGAGATCCTGGTGTGTCAGCCTGGTCAGGGCTGGCTCGACAACGCGTGCGGCCTCTTCCGGGACATCACCGACCAGGCTATTCAGTTACAGGGCTCGTGTGTTATTGCGCTTTCCGGAGGATCGACTCCCAGAGCACTCTATGGAGCTCTGACGTCAATCGAATGGAAGACCCAATGTCAGTGGGGTCGAATGATCTTTCTGTTTGGCGATGAGCGCGGCGTCCCACCTGATCACCCCGACAGCAACTATGGACTCGCCCTGGAGGCATTGTTCCGTCCGTTGGGAATCGGACCGTCACAGGTCCATCGAATGAAAGGCGAGTCCGCAGATCTCAGCCTGGCTGCGGCGGAATATGAGCGGACGGTCAGAGCCCTCACGGATAGTCCCTCACCGGCGATTCCCCGTCTGGACCTGGTTCTTCTCGGCTTGGGGGAGGATGGTCATACGGCGTCACTCTTCCCAGGGACGCCCGCATTGTCAGAGGGGACTCAGCTGGTCACGGTGGGCCTATCCCCGAAAGGGAGTCCGTCTCGTTTGACCCTGACCCTAGGTGTGATCAACCGGGCGACTGTGGTACTGTTCCTCGTGACCGGCGCCGGGAAGGCGGAGACGGTTCGTGCGGTGCTCCAGTCGCAAACCCAGGCGGAACGGGCACTGCCCGCGGCCCGGGTAAAGCCGGACCGCGGACGGCTTTTGTGGTTGCTCGATGAATCCGCGGCGGCCGCTCTAATGCAATAAGACAGACGAGAAGGACTGACGATGATTCTGGCAGGCGATATCGGTGGAACCAAGACGAATTTGGCCCTCTATGATTGGTCCGCCGAGCGGGTGGAACCAGTCAGGCTTGAGACCTTTCATAGCGCCGACTACAAATCGCTCGAAGAGATTCTGGAAGAGTTTCTTACACCACCGAAGCCGCCGATGCTGTTGGACGATATCGAAGTCGCACCGTCTGGTGAGGAACAGGCAGGGGTCGAACCCGTTTCGGCAGAACCCATCAAGCTCACGGCGGCCTCCTTTGGTATTGCCGGTCCGGTGATCGAGAATCACTCCCAGACGACCAATTTGCCCTGGGTTGTAGATGGGGCGGCGATCGCCAAACGATTCGATATTCCCCGCGTTCAACTGCTCAACGATCTTGAGGCGGCCGCCTACGGGATCTTACTCTTACGGCCTGATGAACTGGAGGTGCTCAATCCCGGCAATCCTCCGAAAAAACGCCAGGCACTGGCGCTCATCGCGGCCGGGACCGGGCTCGGCGAGGCGATTCTCTTCTGGGACGGCAAGTCCTATCGCCCGATGCCGTCCGAAGGCGGCCATACCGACTTCGCTCCGAACAACGACTACGAGATCGAACTCTTGCGCTACCTGCGCAGCCAATTCCTCCACGTCAGCTATGAGCGAATCCTTTCAGGCCCCGGGCTGCATGCGATCTACGAGTATGTGCGCG
>CAZXNN010000722.1:0-1528 GCA_964641915.1 uncultured Nitrospira sp.
GCATCTTCAACCGCTCGCATTACGAGGAATGCCTCGTCGTGCGCGTGCATCCGGAGATTCTCGGCAAGCAGAAGCTGCCGCCGCCGCTGGTGACCAAGGACATCTGGCGCGACCGTTTCGAGGACATCGCCGCCTTCGAACGCCACCTTGCCCGCAACGGCACCGTGATCCTGAAATTCTTCCTCAACGTCTCCAAGCAGGAGCAGCGCGAGCGCTTCCTCGAACGGCTGGAGCAGCCCTCCAAGAACTGGAAGTTCAACATGGGCGACATCGCCGAGCGCGGGCTGTGGGCGAAATACCAGGCGGCCTATCAGGACATGATCCGCCACACCTCGACGCGCCACTCGCCATGGCACGTCGTGCCGGCCGACCACAAATGGTTCGCCCGTGTCGTGATCGGCTCCACCATCGTCGCCGCGCTGGACAAGCTCGACCTGCATTTCCCGAAGGTCGACAAGGCCGACCGCAGCGAGTTCAGGCAGGTCCGCCAGGCGCTGCTCGACGAGGGGAAAAAGGCCGCGGGGAAGAACGGGGCAGGGAAGGCGAAGTGAGGCTGGGATAGGCCTCAGGCCTCGAAATCCTCGGGCACGGCGCCAAATGTCCTGAGCACGGTCACCTGGCTCTCGGGGTAGCCGGTACGGACGAAGGCCGCGGCACCGGCATGCCCGAATACTTTCCACATCCCCCTGGCGCGCTCGATCGCGGCGGCCGGGCTCGCGCATTTGGCCTGCTCGCCCGACACGAGGTCGCGGCCTGCGAAATCGAACGGCATGGCGATGAAATGGGTGAGTTCGCTGATGGCTTCCTCCGGGATTTTTGGCAAGACAAGTCCATCCGGCGGACGTTTGCATTGAGTTGGATCAAGCGGGAGGGCCGCTCGCTGTGGTTCCGTCGCCGGCGGGCCTGCTACTTGTCCCTCTCCAGATAGCTGACGTGAATGCTGACGGGATAGCTCGATCCGTCGAAGATGATGCGGACCCTGGAGTCGGTTCGGCCGAAGCCCACGACCTTTGCAGTCGTTGCCTTGTTGCGGGTCATCCTCTGCCTGCCCAGTGCGCTCAATCGTACCCGGTCGCCGATCCGGAAGTATTCTTCTTCGGAGGACATCGTCGTTGCCTGAAATGTTGTTCTTCTTGTTTCAATGACTTCTATGTTCGAGCAGCGCAGCTGGAGGTTCATCGCCGTGAAGGAGGTCGCGTTGTTCTGAAGATCGGATGAAGCCCGTATCTCTCCGTCCAGGGCCGGTCGTTTCAAAGGCGACAATCCTCCAAAAGGACGAACACCACAGTTACCCGCAAAATCCGCATGCGGCGAGGGGTCGCTGCAATGGAACCCGGATGAAGAGGCCGCCGATCGTCCATGCAGCGGCAAATAGTGTGGCAAATGCGACACGACGGGCAAATCACCCCGGTTCGTGTCAAGCCCCGGAATCGAAAACATTTCGCTTTACCGGAATTCTGATTTGCGGTATCTATCCGCCATCCGGGCCCGCATGAGGGGCGTTTCGCGAACGTCACGATACGTGGGG
>CAZXNN010000723.1:0-1528 GCA_964641915.1 uncultured Nitrospira sp.
AACATGTAGACGATCTCGATATCGAAGATCACGAACAGCATCGCAATGATGTAATAGCGCATCGGGATCTGGACACGGGCGTCCTGAAACAGCGGACTGCCGCTCTCGTAAGGAGCCAGCTTGGCGCGGTAGGGACGGCTTGGTCTCACGAACCATCCGGCCAGCAGCGACACGGCGCCGAAGGCGATCGCAATCCCGATAAACAGGAGGATCGGAAGGTAGTTCGCTGGTACGTCGGCGTTTCCCATGTCGTCCCTTAGGCCGCGTGATGCAGCGTCAATGCGGATCCGAAGAACGGCTTGAAGGCCAACCCGTCGAGCGTCGGCTTCTCGATGCCCTTGTGTTGAATGAGCACTTTGAATGTCCGGCCCATTCCTTCCGGTCGCACCAGATGGATGGCTGCTCGAAACTCGGCCCCTTCCGGGTCCATCTTCGAGAGAAAGTCTTCGAGGCCGAGCCCCATCAGGAAACTCATCTGATTGGTAAATCCCGTGACGCGCAGACCCTGCGCTTCCCCGACGGTGGCGAGAGTCGAAAAGTCCACGTGGGAGGTCATGTCCTGGAGGCCGACCCGCTCATAAGGATTTTCCGAGGTCATCTGCGAGTAGTAACAGAGCAGCGTCCCCTTCGCGCGTTCGGGTCCGTAGAGATCCTGCGCCGTGTGGCCGTAATCGATCGTAATCGCCAGGCCGCGATCGATCGCGCGGGCGACCTGTCCCATCCAGTGTGCGGCCGCCGTATTGATCTCCGTCTGATAGCCGTCGGGAAGCGACAGATTCAGGTTGGTCAGATACTGCCGGATCTCCGGCGACGACAGGGGGCGGAGGCATTCCACGAATCCGGTGCCGTCATAGTCGACGTAGATTTCTTGGGCCTGGCCGTTCTCAATCTGTATCCGGTGGACCGGAAACGCGTCGGGCAGTTCGTTACTGAAGAACAGCCCGGTGACGCTCTGTTCCGCCAGCGAATCGAGTCCTTCGAGCCAGGTAATACGATCCGGTTCACAGAGCCCGTGCAGCAGATTCCGGCGTTGCAACTCCTGCATCGCCGGGCTGCGCTCAATGAGCACATAGCGGAGGCGCTGACCGAACGAGTCGTCCGGACTCATGCGGCAGGCCGACAGGAAATGCTTGGCCAGCAGACCTTTCCCCGGTCCCATTTCGATGACGGTGAAGGGGTCGGGATGTCCGAGGAACGCGTCGAGTTGCCTGGCCTGCTTTGCCAGCGCCTGGCCGAGAATCGGATGGACGTCCGAACTGGTATAGAAGTCGCCGGACCAGCCGATGCGTTCGGCGCCGGACTCCGGCGGACGCATGTAGTAGCCGAATTGCGGATGATAGAGCGCCAGTTCCATAAAACGGACGAAGGGTATCGGACCCGAGGCGGCAATCTCGGCGGTCATGGCGGCAACGAGTTCAGGATGCCCGATCGTCACAAAGAAGTCCGTTTCTCTGCTGACAAGGCCCGTCAATGAAGACACCAATCCACGACAGGTAGACTTCACCCGTCGAGACGGTCAAAAAGTGGG
>CAZXNN010000724.1:0-1520 GCA_964641915.1 uncultured Nitrospira sp.
CTGATGTGTCTTATAGAAGACATAACATAGCGGGCCTGCCCGGCGGCAGCGACGGCGCTCGACAGGAAGCCCTCGCGTGCGCCCGGTGCGCGTGCGGATCCCGCGGTCGAAGCGGCGAAAAGACGGGCCTCGCCCTCCTGCGTCGAGCTCACGCCGGGACGGATCATCGCAGCCTGCCGAGGACGCCGTCGAGCTGATCTAGGCTGCCGAAACGGATCGTCAGCTCGCCCGCGCCCTTCTTGTTGGCCTTGATCTTCACCGTGGCGCCGATCGCGTCGGCGATCTCTTCCTCCAGCCGCAGCAGGTCGCGGTCGGGCGGCGGCGCGGGCTTCTTCTGGCGCGGGTTGAGGATCTGTTGCACCAGGCGCTCGGTGTCGCGCACCGAGAGCTGGCGCGCGGCCACCTGGTTGCCGAGCTGGATCTGGCTGGCGCCATCGAGCGGCAGCAGCGCGCGCGCATGCCCCATGTCGAGGTCGCCCGCCATCAGCAGCTCCTGCACCGGCTTGGCGAGGTTGAGCAGGCGCAGCAGGTTGGACGCCGCCGGACGCGAGCGACCGACCGCGTCGGCGGCCTGCTGGTGGGTCATGTCGAACTCGTCGATCAGGCGCTGGATGCCGCCGGCTTCCTCGAGCGGATTGAGGTCCTCACGCTGGATGTTCTCGATCAGCGACATCGCCAGCGCGGCCTCGTCAGGGATCTCGCGCACCAGACAGGGCACCTCGGCCAGCCCGGCGATCTGCGAGGCACGCCAGCGCCGCTCGCCGGCGATGATCTCGTACGCATCCTCGCCCACCGGGCGCACCATGATCGGCTGCATGATGCCCTGCGCCTTGATCGAGGCGGCGAGCTCTTCCAGCGAGCCCGGGTCCATGCGCGTGCGCGGCTGGTACTTGCCGGGCTGCAACGCGATGGTGGGCAGCGACTGCAGCTCGCCCTTGTCGGTCTCTTCTTCCTGGTTGGCCGCGAGCAGCGCATCGAGTCCGCGGCCGAGGCCCTTGAGTCTGGGTTTGTTCATGTCGGCTCCGGAATTCAGAAGGTCTTCGCGCGTTCGATCATCTCGTGCGCGAAGGCCATGTAGGCCTGCGCACCCTTGGCAGCCTTGTCGAACACCACCCCCGGCATGCCGTGGCTCGGTGCCTCGGCCAGGCGCACGTTGCGCGGCACGATGGCGCGGAACACCTTGTCGCCGAAGTGGCCCTCGAGCTGGGTCGACACCTGCTGCTGCAGGGTCACGCGCGGATCGAACATCACACGCAGCAGGCCGATGATCTTGAGGTCGCGATTGAGGTTTGCGTGCACCTTCTTGATCGTGTTCACCAGGTCGGACAGCCCCTCGAGCGCGTAGTACTCACACTGCATCGGGATGATCACGCCGGTGGCGCAGCACAGACCGTTGAGGGTGAGCATCGACAGCGAGGGCGGGCAGTCGATGAGGACGAAATCGTAGTCGTCGGTGAAGGGCGCAAGCGCATTGCGCAGGCGCTTCTCGCGCTGGTCGAGGTTGACCAGCTCGACCTCGG
>CAZXNN010000725.1:0-1514 GCA_964641915.1 uncultured Nitrospira sp.
GAAGCAGGCTGCCGTTGGTTGTCCTGAACGGCGTCACGATTGGCGTCAATATCTGCGAGGACATTTGGCTGCCCGACGGTCCCACACGAGCACAAGCAGCGGCCGGCGCTGAGGTTATTGTGAACATCAACGCCTCTCCTTTTCATATCGGCAAGAGCCGGTTTCGCGAGCAAATGCTGGCGACGCGCGCACGTGAGAACGGAGTCATTGTCACCTACACCAATACGGTCGGCGGGCAAGATGAGCTGATCTTTGATGGAAATAGTGTGATCGTCGACCAGAACGGCGACGTCATCGCCAGAGCGAAGTCCTTTCAGGAGGACATGCTGGTGGCGGATCTCAATGTGGAAGCGGTGGGACGCGAGCGACTGGCTCATGGACGCAAAAAGAGTCTCAGCGGAAGGATCGCGGCCTCGGTCGAGCGGATCGTGGCTACGGCGCCTTCTTCGGTGAGGACACGGTCTCGGATCGTCCCTTCGCTGGAGGCTCCGCTCGGTGAATTTGATGAGGTCTATAAGGCGCTGGTGCTTGGCGTGAGAGACTATGTGAGAAAGAACGGCTTCAAGTGCGTGGTGATTGGACTTAGCGGTGGGGTGGATTCCGCATTGACAGCTGTCATCGCCGTTGACGCGCTCGGCGCGGACAATGTCTTGGGCATCTTCATGCCATCCCCGTATACATCGCGGGAGAGCGGTGAAGATGTGGACGAGCTGGCTCGCCGGTTGGCGATCGACTATCAAACGGTCGCGATCACGCCGATGTTCGAAGACTATCTGCGATCGCTGGCATCGGCGTTTCAAGGCAAGCCGGTCGATACGACTGAAGAGAATCTCCAAGCCAGGATCAGAGGCAACATCCTCATGGCGTTTTCGAACAAGTTCGGTCACCTGGTTCTGACGACCGGGAACAAGAGCGAGATGAGCGTGGGGTATGCCACGCTGTACGGCGACATGGCCGGCGGGTTTGCCGTGATCAAGGATGTCCCGAAGACCATGGTGTATGAGTTGGCCAGATTGCGGAATCAGCAAGGCCAGACGGCAGTGATCCCCAAGCGGACCCTTGATCGGCCGCCCACAGCCGAACTGAAGCCGGAGCAGAAAGACGAGGACAGTCTTCCGCCCTATGCGGTCCTCGATCCCGTTCTAAAGGCTTATGTCGAAGAAGATCGGTCTGTGGAGGAGATCGTCGCGATGGGGTTCGACCGCGACACCGTGGCGCGTGTCGTGGACCTGGTGGATCGGAGCGAGTATAAACGCCGGCAGGCTCCGATCGGGATCAAGATCACGCATCGTGGGCTGGGAAAAGATCGCCGCATGCCCATCACGAACGGGTATCGCAATTGTTAGCAGGATGCTCAAGAGCCACCTTCTGAGATGGCGGTGTCAACAGTGTATGAGGAACACTGTGAGGAACACTGTTGACGGCTGGGATGGAGGAGGATAGACTGAGATTATGCAAGTACAATCCCATGGCTTCTGTTCGGTTCTCACCTACCTACTCGTCGTGCTTTTTTT
>CAZXNN010000726.1:0-1512 GCA_964641915.1 uncultured Nitrospira sp.
TGGCGGCAGGTTGGCCGGTTGAGGATGAGCCGGCGCTCTGTTTTGCGGAATCGTTTTACACGGCGCTGCTCGCCGGCCAGCCGTTTGGTCAGGCCCTGAAGGAAGCGCGTCGCAAAACATGGGAAAACTTTTCTTCTTCCAATACATGCGGAGCCTATCAAGCCTATGGCGATCCTGATTTTTGTCTGGTCAGCAGTGATAGCTATAGTCGTGGCGACGGTGAGGATGAAACGGTTGCGGCGGAGGAAGTATTGATTCAACTGGATAATCTCTCGGCACAGCTCACCCATGCGGAGGAAGCAACGGCACGAGGAAGGCTGCGTGAGGTCGAGCAACAATGCCCGTCGGAATGGCTTAAACAGGGAAACGTACAGGAACGATTCGGCGTGGTATACGGCGAGCGCATGCTCTTTGCTGAAGCCGTCGACCACTACAGGCAGGCCGTAGAGTGTGAGGATGTCTCGAGCCCTGCAACGCTGCGTGCGGTCGAGCAATGGATCAATCTGACGGTACGTCGAGGGGAACAGGAAGGCGATAAGGCGACAATCGAAAAAGCAATCGAGCGAGGCGAGCATCTTCTCGACATCGCGAAGACGCCGGAACGCTTGAGCATTATGGGTGGCGCCTATAAGAAACTGGCGCAGATCGAGTCCGATCGCGTCCGGGTCAGAGTCCATTTGGAGCTTGCGGCTGCCTACTACCACGAAGCGGCCGAGAAGCAGCAGCAGGAAGGGTTAGCCGATCCCTATCCGATCATCAATGAGTTGGTCGTTCAGGCGCTCATCGGGAAAAAGACGGGAGACAATTTGGAGCCATTGCTGGCACGTTGCGAGTCGTTAGCGCGGGAGCGGTTCCGTGCAGAACGGAAGACGTGGGATGCGGTGGCGATTGCGGATGTAGCTTTGATTCGTGCATTTGTTTGCGGGATCCTGCCGAAGGAACAGGATCGCCTCGTTCGCGATTACCAGTCCGCGTTTGCCGAATCGGCAGCCGACCTCCGAGAGCAGAATTCAGCCCTAACACAGCTGAGGTTCATGCGGCGGATGTTGGAGCTGTTACCGGTGTCCGCTTTGGGGGACCAGGCTTCAGCCATTCAATCGTTGGATCGTATTCAAGCTGAATTAGAACCCCGTGAGAGAAATACGGACCGTTCCGCTGCTGGGGGAAAACCGGAGACTCAGAGACTTCGCCGAGTTTTGAGAAAGAGGACAAGAGCAACAGGAATGCGATCCGCTCCGATGGGTAAATCACGGCAGCCAACCGGTCGACGCAAGCGACGCAGATGATGATGCCTGGTGATGAGTCTGTCCACAGGTGCTGGTACCGTATATAGGAGGTGCGCCATGAAGAAGAAAATAACTCCCCAATCAGCTCGTGAATTTGTCACTGCCGCGAAGTTGCCGTCTCCGACGCGTGGAGCCGTTGACGGCAGTCGAGAGCTCATCGACTTCAACGCGCAGAAGACCCAGACCATGGTTGTGGCATCGGATGTCGTATCGTTTGTGAAAGGCG
>CAZXNN010000727.1:0-1512 GCA_964641915.1 uncultured Nitrospira sp.
GCTCCGGGACACCTACCGCTTGCCTGAAGCGACGCGGGCGCATCGCCAGGCGCGGCTCCGGTCTGCTCTGCTGCGGGGGTTCGGCGTGGTGGACCGACATGCGCCCCGTGCGCGCGGCTCTGCTCGCGCCGAATGGATGGAGACCGGCGACGACACGGTGCTCCGCTGGCTGGGCGCGGTGAACCGCGCCTTCGCGGGCGGCAGCGCCGTCGACGGGGGGGCGTGGATGCTGCCCTCGCCGTCATGATCGTCAGGGCCCTCACCATCCGCCAGCCGTGGGCGTGGCTGATCTTGCACGGGACGAAGCGCGTCGAGAACCGCTCGTGGCACCTGCCGCCGTCGATGGTCGGCGAGGCCGTCTACATCCACGCCGGCGCAGGCATGACGTACGACGAGTGGCGCGGTGCGCGGGATTTCGTCGCGCGCGCCGGCTTGGGTGGCCTGGCCTCCCGCATGCCGCCGCCCGGACTGCAGCTCGTACGTGGCGCCATCGTCGGCGCCATGACCCTCGACGGGTGCAGGTGCGACCGCCCGAGCGACGATCCGTGGCACGTGCCCGGCCTACACGGCTGGATGCTGCGAGACGTACGCCTACTCAAGCAGCCCGTCCCGTGCAAGGGCGCGCTGGGATTCTGGAAGCCGTCGGCAGACATTTTGGAAGCGGCCAAGTCCGCGCTGGAGACATGACCATGAACATCTACGAAATCACGAACCCTTCCGACCCCATCACGCTGCGCGCGGCGTCGCCGACCGTCGCGGCCCTTGCTGCCGCCGTCCTCGGCGAGGGCGCCTACGGCGTCCAGGACGCCCAGGGCGCCACCGTCTTGCCCGTGCTCCTGCTCGCCGGGCCGAACGCGACCAAAGAGGCACTGCTGAAGGTCGGCATTCGTCGGCAAGGGCCTCCGTCGCTGCACGGACGACCTCGTCCATCGCTTCGGCAAGGTCGACCTCACGTCGCCCAAGTGGGCGAAGAACCCGTGGGTCTGGGTCGGCATCGTGCGCCGCACATGAGCCAGGCCGAAGACCTCGCACGCCTGGTGCTCGACGACGGCACGCCCGACGGCGAGCGCCTGGCTGCCGCGCGGGCGCTGGCGAACCTGCTGAAGGACAAGCCGTCGCCCGCGGCTGCGCCTGCACCACGCCGGGCCGGGCGGATGCAGGACGACGGCACGTACATGACGCCCGAGCAAGTCGAGGCGTTCGTGGACCAATGGCTGCGCGACATGGGGCTCGACCGGGACTTCTTTGCTCGTCTCCGCGCGAAGAAGGCGTTGCAGGATCCCGAGAAGCGCAGGCGCGCAGCCGAGAGCATCGCGGCCGAGCGCGGCGCCGAAGCCAACAAGCGCACGAGCGACCTGTCGAGGCTCGTGCTCGACGAGAGCACCACCGACGGGGAGCGGCTCGCCGCCGCGCGCGCCTTGGCCAAGAAAACCCTTTCGCTCGGCACCACGAACGGTTACGTCGAATGACTGCTACTACACCCATGTCCTACCTGCTCGCCATCCTCGTTGC
>CAZXNN010000728.1:0-1511 GCA_964641915.1 uncultured Nitrospira sp.
CAATCCAGCCGCATTCACCGCGAGGTGTCGATGCGATACGTGATACTGCCTCTCCTGATCGCCCTTCCGCTCACGGCCTACGCAGGCAATATCAAAGACACCGATCTCATCTCCAGCAATAACTTCTTTCTGCCGCCGAGCACGGAGAAAACTGTCTTCATCCAGGCCCGGAATTCCTCTGATAATCAAGAAGTCTCGTTTCACGATCTAAGCGCCAGAATAAGCGCAAAGGGCTATCAAGTCGTCAACGATCCGGATCGGGCTCATTACGTCGTGCTGGCGAACATCGTCTACTGCAACATCACCAAACCGGAGATGCCAGTTGAGGCGATGGTGGCAAGCGGATATGGGTCCGCCTTCAACTCGGCGCTGGGAGCCATGCAGGGACTGACCAGTATGGCCAGCATGGCAGGACCCTACGGGGCGATGGGCGGGGCGGCGGCCTCGATGGGGTTGAGCGCGATCCAAGGAATCGGTGATCTCTTCAGTTCCTCGTCATCGGCTCCCAAGATGCCGGACGACGTAAACTATGCCTGCGTGGCTGATGTTCAAATCACGGAACAGGTCGCGTCAACGCTTCCCGGCGGAATGAAAACCGGCACAGGGCAGCAGGCCGGCGTCTACCAGACCAGACTGGCGGCCGATGTCCATCAAAAGAAGTTAGACGAAGCCGAGGCGACGCCGCTGTTGCAGCAGAAACTGAGTGCCGCCGTGGCAGGAAACTTCTGATGAGCTCCTGTTCTTTCTCCCTCAGTCTGTTCCCGCATCCTCAGCACTCAGTACTCAGCACTTGTCTCCTCTTCGGTGTCATCCTACTCACCGGCTGTTCCAACGTCATCCGCTCCGGTCTCATGAACAGCAACACCATCTTTCTCGATCCGAACACCACCAGGACCGTCTATACCCAACTCAGAAACGCGTCAGAGAACCAACAGGTGACGTTGAACGAGGTGAACAACAAGCTGACGACAAAGGGGTATCAATTGGTTCAGGATCCGGAACAGGCCAATTATTGGATCCAGGCCAAGGTCATCTATTGCCACAAGGCTGCCGATGCGGTGACACCGGAAGCGGTGGCCAAAGCCGGACCCGGCGCGGGTATCAGTAGCGGAGGCACCACGATGATGGCTGTCGGCGGGGATGAGTCGGGCATGGGCATGGCCGGGATGCCAGACATGGGCGCCATGATGCGGCAAGCCATGGCGATGAGCGGTGGAGGGGGAGGGTTCGGGGGCATGGCCGGATTTCCTGGTATGCAGCCACCGCCTAAAGAAGACGGTCTGACCTATCTCTGCGTGGCGGATGTCCAAATCACCGACAGAAAGATCGGCAGAGCGATTGGTCAGCCGACCGGAGCGCAATCATCCAATGGTGCGAAGGTACAACAGATGAGGATGGTTGGTCATGTGCGTCAAAAAAGCTTGGATATTCCAGAAGCCACACCGATCGTGCAAGAGAAAATCGCCACCGGGATTGCGGGACTATTTTAGTACCGTTCGTTTGGTTCGGTT
>CAZXNN010000729.1:0-1510 GCA_964641915.1 uncultured Nitrospira sp.
CAAGCAGGGCCTTCTCCAGAACCATCGCGAGGTGGAGATCGAGAGCCGGACCGATATCGCAGGACGCGCCAAGCGCGCGGATTACCTTTTCCGGACCGAGCGTATCGACCGGTTCATCTGCGAGGCGAAGAAGCCGTCCGAGGAATTGCGCGGACACGCCTTCCAAGCCAAGCGCTACGCATGGAACAAGGGCGTTGTGCTCGCCGTGCTCAGCGATTTCGAGGACCTGCACGTCTATGTCGTGGGCAGCCGGCCTCATGCCGATGAGCCGGAGGTCGGGAAGTGGAAGTCGTGGTCATTCCGACAGTATCCGCTGGTTGCTCAGGAAATGTGGGACCTGCTTTCCCGTGAGGCAGTCGCCAGCGGTGGCATTGACAAAGCGGTCGATGCCATCCCCCGGACGTCCAAGGCGAAAGGGAGGGGCAAGGCCCGCCAGCAGTGGCTGATCAAGCCGGACCGAAGTCGAGCTCTCGATACGGAATTCCTGAACTTCTTGGACGAAGCGCGGCGGACGCTCGCGCAGGACCTGTTGAAGGAAAACGACCGGGACGATCTTCTGGAAGACAACCGGCTCAACGAGGCCGTTCAGCGCATCCTCGACCGGCTACTCTTCCTGCGCATCTGCGAGGACCGCGATATCGACACGGGTCGCCCGCTTGCCCATATCCTTCGCAACTGGCGCGAGCGATCGTCGAAACCGGTGCCCCGTCGCCTCCGCGATGCGGGCCTTTGGGCGAATGACGAGGGTGGGGGATTTGCCGCCACGGACCCGCGGCCCGCGGCGTGGCCGCTCTGGAAAGACGTGATCGCGCACTTCAAGGCGCTGGATCGGCGTCCTCCGTCGCACATCCCCTTCTTCAACGGCAACCTGTTCAAGGAGCATTTCAGCGAGACATTGAAGGTGGGCGATGAATGGCTGGCGAACTTCCTGGATGATGTGAGCGACGATGAATCGCCGTACCTTTTTAACGTCATCCCCGTCGAAATCCTCGGCACGATCTACGAGCGATTCCTCGGCAAGATCGTCCGTCCGCACGGCAAAGGCGCATTGATCGAAGAGAAACCCGAAGTCCGGAAAGCCGGCGGCGTGTACTACACCCCGCGCTACATCGTGGACTACATCGTCGAGCAAACGGTCGGGAAACTGCTCGAAGACAAGACGCCCGAGAAGAGCCTGGAGCTGAAGATCCTCGACCCCGCCTGCGGCTCCGGCAGCTTCCTCATCCGCGCCTTCGAGCGCATGTGCGAACACTGGCAGGCCGACCTGACCAAACACCCCTCGAAACGAAAGCGCCAGATCTGCTGGGTGGACGAGACCACCGGTGACGTACACCTCAGCACCGACCTCAAACGCCGCATTCTCACCTCGAACATCTACGGCGTGGACCTCGACTCCGGCGCCGTCGAAGTCACCCAACTCTCGCTCTACCTGAAGATGCTCGAAGGCGAAAACCGCCAAACCCTCGCCGCCGAACGCGATCTCTTCGGCAACGATGTCGCGCTGCTGCCC